>JAUZOU010000004.1 GCA_030706285.1 Bacteroidota bacterium | reverse complement strand
GTACGGATTGCTGTCGACATATACCAAGCAGGTAGACAAGAACCTGGAAATTTCAGGTGGGGTGGACCTCCGTTATTATAAAGGTATACATACCAATGTCATTACCGATTTGTACGGGGGCAGTTTTTTTATTGACAATACGACCAGAACCAATGTGTCCGGATCTGACTGGGCCTACAAGAAATTGGGCGTAGGTGACATCGTTTATCGCGATTATGATGGCTATGTGCTGTCAGAAGGAGTATTCGGCCAGGCAGAATATACCTACGACAACATCAATGCCTTTGTTTCAGGTTCTGTTTCTAACACCAGTTATTGGCGGTATGACCGGTTCTATTACGACAGGGTTGACGCCAAATCGAAAACAGTCAGCTTTCCTGGGTTTACCGTCAAAGGGGGAGCCAATTGCAACCTGGATGAACACAGCAATGTATTTGCCAACATCGGTATCATTTCAAGAGCGCCTTTCTACTCCGGCGGGGCTTTTTTGCAGTCTACAACAAGCAATATGACGAATCCGAACGCAGTCAATGAGAAATGTTTTTCCATGGAACTTGGCTATGGTTACCGTTCCAGGATACTGACAGCCAATCTGAATGTCTATCGGACCAAATGGATTGACAAGACGATGGTTCGTGCCCAGAATGCCGATAGCCCTGAAAGCCTGGTTATCAATATGGAAGGGCTGGATGCCTTGCATCAAGGAGTTGAACTGGACATGACTTCCAGACCATTGAACAAGCTTGAATTGACCGGTATGCTTTCGTTAGGTGACTGGCGATGGGCCAGCAATGCTTCCGGCTATTTGTACAATCGTGAGGGCCAGCCTGTCGATCTGAAAGGAAACATCGTAACGATGATGAGTCCTGAACATGCGAAAATGACTGTCAACCTGAAAGGTATTCATGTTGGAAATTCAGCCCAAACGACGGCTTCGTTGGGTGCCAATTACGAATTGTTGAAGGGCTTCCGGGCCGGATTGGATTATGTCTATTGGGACAGGAATTATTCCTATTTCAAGATTACCGATGTCAGCACATCAATTTCCGACGCTACGTTCAAGCAACCTTGGATGATTCCTGCAGCCGGTGAATTTGACTTTAATGCCATTTACCGTTTCAAGATGGGAGACTACAATTGTTCCGTGAATGGTACGGTGGACAATCTGTTCAACCAGGATTACATTGCCGACGCGACGGATGGCGCTGACCACACTTGGAAAACAGCCAAAGTCTATTACGGTTTTGGCCGTACCTGGACAGTCGGTTTGAAAATGGCCTTCTAATGAGTACCTTTAATAAATGAACGTTATGAAACTCATCAATCAATTATTCATACTGACAGGACTGGTGCTGATGGCTACCTCCTGCGATTATAATGAACTCAATTTTCCAGGTTACAAGGATGCCGCCATTCCAACCAATGTATTTGCCTATGAAGATACGTTGCTTACTACCGATTATGCGGTCATCAGCAAGCTTGGGCTGGCTGTTGCCAAAAACAAGGCCGACTCTGCCGCGGCCAAGTCGATTGCCTCACTTTGCTATTTTACAGCAGAAGCACCAGCTTCCAAGTATATTCCTCTTTGGCTGGCTTCGAAATATTTATATGGCGACCGGAAATCGTCCGTGATGGTAACATCCAGCCAGTATGTGTACGAGGAAGGTGAAGTGATGGATGTTACGGAAAAATATGTGCTTGACAGTATCTGGGCCCTTTATGATGCTGAGATATTGAATGAGGATTTTAGTAAGGATATGGGTGATTTTACGGCTGTATCGTTAGCCGGTGATCAAACTTGGTATTGGAGCTCCTACAGTGGGGATGGTTTTGCCAAAATTTCCGGCTACAAAAGCAGTGTTAATTACGAGAATGAAGATTGGCTTATTTCACCCCCCATTAACTTGTCCAAACGGGCAGCCGCGGAATTGACCTTTGACCAGGTGAATCGCTACGGCCCCACCGTTGACACCCTCGGCCTGCAACTTTGGGCAACGGACAACTACGCGGATGGCGGTGCCATTGATACGACTCAGTGGAAGAGACTCTCGTTCGCCAATGGCTACAATTCAAGTGCTTATACATTTACCACATCTGGCCCTGTTTCCCTGAACGAGTGGGCTGGAAAGTCCAATGTCCGGATTGCCTTCAGGTACCGGTCTCAAAGCGGCATTTCCTGTTCAACCTGGGAAATTCAGAATGTGCTGGTGCTTGAGCCATAGAACAAACAAACTGAGTGTTTTTTTGAGATTGAAACTTCTTAACTGCATCTGTCAAACGAATGTGTTTTTCAGATGCAGTTTTTTTATGTCTGCATTCAGCTGCTTTTCTCGCCCGGATTAATGGATAATACTTTATTTTCCACATCCTTAATCAGTTAGAATAAATTTCGCTCCTGCCTTCACTAACTGGGAACTCAGAGGAGATCCTTCTTTTGGCATAAATAAATAAAATATTGAAACATTTCAATAGGTCTACATCATTCAGGATTCCCTTATTTTGTACAATCTTAAATGCTAATATATGAAACGAGCATGTTTATACCAACCGTCGAAGCAGATGATCATTCGACATGCGAGTTGCATATGGCCTTAAATAAAATGATGATCATATGAAACTATCAAAATCATTTCTACTATTGTTCTGTCTGTTTTTATGCGCTATCCCGAATCCTTCCTGGGAAGTTAATGCGCAGAACACAGCCATAAATCAGAAAAACATAGTAAAAGGGAAAGTTATTGATGAAAGCGGACTCCCATTACCAGGGGTAACAATCAAAATCAAAGGATCGACTTATGGAACAACGACCGATGTCAATGGCCTTTTTTCTATCAATACATCTAAAAATTCGACGCTGCAATTTGTCATGGTTGGTTTCAAAACGATGGAACTGGCTGTTTCGAAAGAGGATATGCTCGTTCAAATGAGTCAGAATTCCGAGATGTTGAACGAGGTTATGGTCGTTGCCTACGGAACGCAGAAGAAAGTGACGATGACAGGTTCCGTGGCATCGGTCAATTCGAAAGAAGTGCTCCGGAACCCTGCACCGAATATTACGGCCGCATTGACCGGTAAATTACCCGGTCTGACTACCATTCAAACATCAGGAGAACCCGGCCGTGATAATGTAACAATGTTCCTGCGAGGAGTAGGTACCACAAACGATGCATCCCCGTTGATTCTTGTTGACGGATTGGTCAGAGAGTCTATTCGTGCCGTTGATGCGAATGAAATTGCTTCGATATCTGTTTTGAAAGATGCTTCGGCAACAGCTGTGTTTGGAGTCAGAGGGGCAAATGGTGTTATTCTGATCACTACCAAGAGAGGTGAAAAAGGAAAAATGGAAGTGAACGGATCGGCCGAGCACAGCATCCAAAAATTTGTTACGATGCCTGAGATTCTGGATTCATACCAGCATGCCCTGTTACGAAATGAAGCTTGTGCCAACGACGGGCAACCGGCATATTACAATGATGAGAAACTGGCCAAATACAAATCGTGGGAGACTGGTAAACCGGTTGATCCTTATTGGTATCCGAACAACAACTGGATGGACATACTATACAAAAAATATGCCCCTATGTCGAGATACAACTTGAATATCAGCGGAGGAACAGATAAGGTGCAGTTTTTTGTCAACGCCGGTTATTTGCATCAGGGAGGCATGTTCAATGTAGAACCAAAATCGTACCTGGGCTATGACCCGCAATCCAAACTGGACAGATACAATTTCAGATCGAACATCGACTATCAAGTCAATAAGATGATCAAGACGTCCATCGATATTTCATCGAATATAGAGAAAGTCAACGGCAACAACGGATTGAGCAATGTCTTGTATGCCAGTGTCTGGAGTACTAGTCCGACAGCACCTGGTCCATTGACCCTGGCTGGCTATGAGACAGTCAATGGAAGCGGAACCAATGAAGAATCCGGTGCCGGACATATATTGGAAGATCGCAATCAGGTTCAACCAGCCTACGGCCATTTGAACAGATCCGGCTATTATCTTGAAACGCGCTCTGCCTTACAATCGACACTATCGACAGACGTTAATCTGTCTTCCATTACCAAAGGCCTTTCCGCCAGAGCCGTCGTTTCGTATGCGTCCAACGCCAGCGATGTTGTAGCCGGCTCGAAAAATTTTGTCATCTATCATTGGGACCTGGACCCGAAAACGGGAGAGCCTTATTATTATTATGACGGCGATGATGCCGACGATCCGACCATCTCGATATCCAATTGGAAAAGCTCTGACTGGAAAGTCAATTTGCAGGCTCAGGCTAAGTACGACAGGACGTTTGATCAGAAACATTATGTGACCGGTATGTTGTTGGCTGAGCGCGAAATGAGCGAAAAGGCCTCTGCCGATCTGCCTTACAACATTCTGACAACGGCCGCCCGTTTTTCCTATGCCTATGATTATAAATATTTGTGTGAGGCCAGTATGGGATACAACGGATCGGAACAATTTTCTCCTTCGAACCGTTTCGGCTTTTTCCCGGCTGCTTCCGTCGGTTGGGTCGTTTCAAACGAACCGTTTCTGACCGGCAATCCTGTTGTTACGAACTTGAAGCTTAGAGCTTCCTACGGAAAGACCGGAAACGACAGGATGAGCGGTTCTCGCTTTCTCTATCTGAGCAATATTTACAAATCAGGAGGCGGTTTCTGGAATCCTTCCATTCCTAGTTTGGCCGAAGGCTCAAAAATCACAGAAGCGTATATCGGTAACCCTGGTTTGACCTGGGAAACAGCCTTGAAGCAAGATCTCGGCATCGACTTGACGTTGTTCAAGGATTTGAGTCTGACAGCCGATTACTATATGGAAAAGAGAAACAACATTCTGATTCAAACGGGTACTGTGCCTATGCTTCAGGGACGTGCCATCAGCTCTTTGCCGTTATTGAACATGGGACGGGTCAGGAATTCAGGTTATGAGGCACAAATCAACTACCATAAAAACCTGACCAAAAACTGGAACATTACGCTTTCGACCAATTATGCCTACAATGATAACAAGGTTCTGTTTACCGATGAAGCTGAACTGCCTAAAACATATGCTTGCAGATACCGGGAAACCGGATATTCCATCGGTCAAAACTTCGGTTACAAAATTGACCGTTCGGTTGACGAATCCAAAGGAAAAGACGGCAGCGGCTTTTTCAACAGCCAGGATCAAATCAACAACAGTGGATTGGCGTATGAAATCGGTACCCCGAAACCAGGAGATTTCATATATGTGGACGAAAATAAAGATGGAAAGATAAACGATAAGGATTTGGTTCCGATCGGTTATTCGTCAACCATACCAAAAATTTCCTATAGCACCAGCCTGGGTACTCAGATCATGAATGTTGATTTCTCCGTCATGTTACAAGGGGTTTCCAAGTACAGCAAGTATTATGAAGGACCTGGTGTCGATGAAACCTATGGCGGTAAGGCCATGTACAAGAGTTTTGTGAACAGATGGTCAGCCGATCGTTATGCTGCCAAATTGAATGGAGAAGACGTTGTCATCGATCGCCCGCGTTTATGTGATGTCAACGGCAGCACCAGCCATGTAAGAAATGACTATTACATCATGGATGCGTCTTTCTGGCGGATCAAAAACATTGAACTCGGCTATTCGCTGCCTAAACGGTTGATTAAAAAATCGGGAATCGGGACAGTCCGCCTTTATTCCAATGCAAGCAATCTTTATACCAGGAATTATATGCGTGTTTCCGGTCTCGATCCTGAACAGTCCAGCCAGGGTGTGTATCCGAGCATCCGGATTTACAACATCGGCATCAATGTGACTTTTTAAATTGAAAACGATTGACAATGAAACGGGCATGCTTTAAAAAAACGTCCATGTAGATGAAAGAAAGGCTTGCGGCGTTACACATGACCTTAGTAAAAAATAAATAGTATCATATGAAAACAATAGTTAGAATCTGTATATTGGTCCTGCTGGCTGTCTCATCCTCTTGTAGTGATGTGCTTGATATTGCGCCGGATGGCCGTTTGACCATGGATCAGGTGTTTCAGGATCCTGATCTGACAGCCGCTTATTTCAGTAATTGTTACAACAATATTCCGAAAAAGAGCCGCCGGTATTTCTGGTTTTCCAACGTTCCCGTTGCTTTAAGCGATGAAGCCTTCGATTGCGATTCCCAGTCTGCCAAATCTGCTTATCAGGGATCTATCAGTGCCTCAAACAATATCCTGGATACGGAATTGATCGGATCTATGGATGCCCGCTTCTGGGAAAAATACTGGACACAGATCCGGGCCATCAATGTATTCTTGAAACATCTGCCGACTGCAGCCTTGCACAAGGAAACCGACCGCGATAGGTGGAAAGGTGAAGCTTTTGTGTTAAGAGCCTTTTTCTATCTTCAGCTGGTTAAATGGTATGGGCAGGTTCCGATTTCAACCGAAGAATATCCTTTGACGGAAACCTATACAAAAGTAAAGAAAGCACCGTTCAACGAACTTTTTGATTTTATCATCAGTGATTGCGACTCGGCTCTTCAATCAAAATACATGCCTTGGCGTATTGTCGATGAGGCTGAAAAGCTCAGGATGACGAAGGCAATCGCCTGCGCCATTAAGTCTCAGGCCGCCCTCTACAAAGCCAGCAAGCTTTACTGCGGCGATCAGAATTACTGGAAAGAAGCGTATGACATCAATCAGGATTGTTTCAACCAATTAAAGCAACACGGATACGAATTGTACACAAAAATGCAGACATCAAATTACAACTGTGCTTATGCAGAATACTTTGTACAAAACGGCAGTTTTTCCACCAATCCGGTTGATAAAGAAACAATCTGGCAAAGCGATTTCGGGGAAGAATCCATGGCGTATGTCTGGGGAACGCCGCTGCAAGGAAATTACCGGTGCGGTACCTGCCCAAGTCAGAATTTGGTTGATGCGTATGACATGCTGGCTACGGGGAAACCAATTTACCATCTTGATAAGCCTTATCTGGATGATCAGGGCTTGCAGGTTAACGTTGACAATACGTCCGGTTATAATCCGTCGAAGCCTTATACAGGAAGAGATCCGCGGTTGGACGCCACTGTCTTGCATGATGGATCTTCCATCTACCTGGCCGGTAAAAAAGTGGCTGTTCAGACGTTCACTGGTGGAAACTGTGAAATGCAGTCCGGTAGTACCCGTTATTCGGAAACAGGTTATTATCCGTTTAAAGGAGAATATTGGAATTCTGGGGATGGGGTTGCTATCCAGGATGGCCGGTGGAAATATTACAGGTTGGGTGAGATTTATCTGAATTACGCTGAAGCTGCAGCCGAAGTCGGTACGCCCGAATCGATTCAGAAAGCCATGGAACTCGTTAACACGATCCGGCATAGGGCAGGCTTCGATCCAAGTGTGGATGTTTCTGCTCCGGACAAGGCAACAGCCATCTTAATCGTCCGTCATGAAAGACAAGTTGAGCTGGCGTATGAGGAACACCGCTATTTTGATATGAGACGATGGACCAGTGCCAATGAAGACCTGACAAACGAGAAATTTACCGTCGGAATGAAGATTACTAAGAAAGGTCTCGGACGTGTTTATGAACGGTTTGTCATCAATTCGAAGGATGGTGTGACGCCAACCAAGTTATCGTATTTGGCAAAATGGCATTTCTGGCCGATTTCTGCCACCGAAGCCTCGACCATGGAATCAAAAACGGGTGATAATTGGCAGAATGAAGGGTGGTAAGAAAGAAATAACCTTAAAATCATACGAAATGAATATAAAATACCAACTGCTTTTAATGACTTTCGTGGTATCCTGTCAAACAGGATACCTCAAAGCTCAGACAGATACAATCGACATAGCCGGAAACCTGAAAACATCAGCACGTTCTTATACCGGAGCTATCTCAACTGTTTCGGGTGCCACATTAGCCAAAATGCCTTCATCCGGCTTAAACATGAAACTGGCCGGGAAGCTCGCAGGGCTGACGTTAATACAAAATACCAATGAACCCGGCAGTGATGAAGGGGCTATGTACATTCGCGGGTTTAACACCACAGCCGGCAATAAACCGTTAATTGTACTTGACGGGATTCCTAATCCGGTGGTTAATATGAATATGCTGAATGTTAACACGATCGAATCGATCAGCCTTTTGAAAGATGCAGCCGCCGTAGCGCTTTATGGTTTTAGGGGCTCAAACGGTGTCATCCTGATCACGACAAAAAAAGGTTTTGTCGGCAGACCGGTAGTCGATGTAACCGCCGATTATTCCATCCAGCAAAGTGTAAACAAGCCGAAATTGTTACATTCCTGGGACTATTTGATGTTGCGGAATGAGGCCTTGACAAACGACGGAGGCAACAAACTTTTTTCCGACGATGTTGTCAAGGCGTTCAAGGAAAGTGCCGGGAAAAATGAATTATATCCTGATAATAACTGGTATGACAACTATGTGAAAAATTTTGCCCCCATGCAGCGTTACAACGTCAATATCAGGGGAGGCACCCAACGGATTCGCTATTTCGTGAATGCCGGTTTTACCGATCAGGATTATTTTTATAAAACCGAAAAAAATAAAAAATACGATCCTTCTTTGTACATGAACAGGTTTGATTTACGCTCGAATCTTGAAGTGTCTTTGACGTCCAATTTGAATTGCTTTCTGAACTCCAATGTTGAAGTCAACCGGTTCAATGCCGGTGGCGCCATGAGTACCATCATTTCAACGCCATCCTACATAAACGGCCCTCTTACGCCTGACGGACAGGTTGTCGGTACGGAGTTCATTACAGCACCGATCTATGCCCAATTGAACCGCTCGGGATATACCAGGCAGATGTTGACGTACCTGAATGTCGATTACGGAATGAACTGGAATATGAATTTTATTACCAAGGGTTTGAGCATGAGGGGATTATTAGGCTATGATAGCCGTTACATAGGTGTCACCAGGGGCTCCTGTGATTATGCGATGTATATCCGGGATTATTCGAACATGGACAGTTTGGTCTATCAGAAATTCGGGACGGATGTGAATACGGCCCTATCACTCAGTAAATCGTCCAATTTTTATTATTTTATGAATTTTCAGGGCTTTCTCGATTATAAGAGAACGTTTGACAACAAGCACGAGGTCAATGCCTTCCTGAATTATTTCACCGAAAACCATATTGACGGTTCGTTGCCGTATGATACCAGAGGGTTGGCCGGACATGTACAGTACGGCTACGATTCGAAGTACTACCTGCAATTTGACGTTTCTTATTACGGATCGGAAGAGTTCAAAAAAAATGGTGTTTTTCCAGTCGTTTCAGGTGCCTGGATTGCCAGTCAAGAGTCATTTATGAAAGGTCTTGATTGGTGCTCGTTCCTTAAATTGAGAGCTTCTTATGGCCGTTTGGGTAATGAACAAATCAGCGGCGGACGGTTTCTGTACAAAGATAACATTACTCATGGTGGCGGCGGGCATATTTCAAGCCTGTTTAGCGGATCCCTGGTTTCGGAGGGTGTTATGGGGAATCCTGACATTACTTGGGAAACATCGGCTCAACAAAACCTCGGGTTGGATGTTGAACTGTTCAAGACCGTTTCCGCGAAAATGGATGTCTGGAAAGTCAATCAGACTGGTTTAGCCATTCAGAGTGAAGATATTCCGAGTTTGCAAGGAGTGGCGTTGGGCAATTTGGCTTATCAGAACCTTGGCAAAATGGAGAATAAAGGCTTTGAGATCGAGCTGGGCTATAAAAAAGAGTTAGCCAAAGAGTTGTTCATGAACTTGTCCGGAAACATGGCATACAACAAAAACAAGGTGACCGATGTCGGAGAACTTGATAAATCGTCCAGCAATTATTATTACCCGTACCGTCAGAACGGATATTGCGCCGGTCAGGAGTGGGGCTATGTCATCGATTACAGCAACGGAAATGGTTTTTACAACAACCAAGAAGAATTAGACGAATCCGGTTTGAAGTATAGCGGAACAGCTCCTCGTGTCGGCGATTTCCGGTATAAAGATCTGAATAAGGATGGTTTGATCGATGAAAAAGATCAGGCGCCTTTCGGTAAGGGATCATTTCCTCAGATTTCGTACGGTCTGTCTACCCAATTTAATTATAAAAACATTGATTTGTACATCCAGTTTCAGGGCATAGCCAACGCTACATCGTATTTCAACGGAGCAGGTATCCAGGAGACAGCTGCCTCACAAGGCATTTATTCGGATCTGCACAAACATGCCTGGACGGCAGAACGCTATGCCAGCGGAGAGAAAATTGAGTATCCGGCTCTGACTGCCACGACATCTTCCAGTTTGCAGGGTAATGATTTCTTTTTCTCCAAAACAGATTATCTCCGGTTGAAATGTGTGGATCTTGGTTATTCGTTACCGGAAGAAATTTGCAGAAAGTTTTCTGTCAATAAGATCAGATTTAACGTGAACGGCTCGAACCTGTTGACTTGGACGGCCCTTAAATTCAGGAATATTGATCCTGAAATGAGATCCTGGAGCCAGTATCCGATCTACAGAACCTTTAACCTTGGTCTAAATCTAACTTTTTAATGAGACAGCATATGTATAAGAAAATTGAACTATACGGATTTTTGTTTTGTCTGGTCTGCCTTTCTTTTTCCGCTTGTATGGACATAGAAGAGTATCCGGATGGCAAAATCACCTATGAAGATGTGTTTTCGAATGCGAAAAAGACAGCCGGTTATTTGAACTTATGTTACAGTCAGCTCGAAAGCTTCGGTATGAGCTATGACAGGTCGGGCTTTCTGGCTGGCTATAGTTCGGAAGCGTATAGTGCCAGAGATATAGAAAACGGTTCGGCAACCAGGTGGTGTGCCGGAGAAGTATCTCCGACAAATATCCCGCTGAACGGTGATGCCTGGAACCGTTATTATTGTGGCATCCGGTATTGCAACAAATTCCTGGCCAACATCGATACGGCCATCGTCAAAACAGAAATCGACAGAAAAAACTATAAAGCTCAGGCGTATGCATTAAGAGCCTATTACTATTTACAGTTGATCAAACGGTATGGAGGCGTGCCATTGCTTACCAGGGAAATTCCGTTGAATTATGATTATTCGAAGATCAAGCGGGCTCCTTTTTCCGATTGTGCCAGACAGATCTTTGCCGATTGTGATTCCGTTTTAAGTTATTCAAATGAGGTGATCGGATGGATATCTGGTACCTCGGATGCCGACAGAGGCCGTTTTAATAAGGCGACAGCTTGTGCCATCAAGTCTCAAACGGCTCTTTATGCCGCTAGTCCGCTATGGGCCGACGGTACGATTACCTGGGCCGAGGCAAGTACTGTCTGCGAAAGTTGTCTGGATAGTTGTTTGGCACATGGATATGAATTGTACAAGGCTACTCCGGCTGCAAGTGACGGTATTTCAGCGTATGATGCGTATTTTTTGAACAGGTCCGATCCGGAACGGATCATTGACAAGGAAACCATTCTGGAGATGAATGCACAATACAGCATGTACAAATACGATGGACTTCCCATCACAGACGGTCAAATGTATGCAGGAGACTGTCCGGCTCAGGAACTGGTCGATTGCTATGAAACCATTGACGGCATTCAGCCCATTCTGGGTTACAGAGATTCGCTGCATCTTGATCCGATCGTCAATCCGTTGGCTACCAAATACAGTGAAAGCGCTCCGTATGAGAATCGTGATCCGCGTTTGAAAGCGTCGATTTATTACAACGGCTCTATTTATAATTTAGCGACATCCAGCAATGTCTATACCTATGTGGGGGGCAACTGTGGGCTTGTCGAGAAAAATGCGCCCAATTGCCTCAAATATACCCGGACAGGCTATTACATGAGAAAAAGTGCTTCCTATAAATCAAATATAGATGCAACATATGACGGCTATTTCAAAGCCTTCAGGCTGGCCGAGTTGTACCTGAATTATGCAGAGGCATCGGCTGAAGCAGCTGTCGGGAAGAGCCAAACAACGGTACCTTCAAAAGCTTATTTGGCCGTCAATGCTGTTAGAGAAAGAGCGGGAATGCCCGATCTGAAAGGATTGACTGCCGAACAGTTCAAAGCCAGAGTGAGAAATGAACGCCGTGTGGAGATGGCATTTGAGGAACAAAGCTTTTTCGATACGAGAAGATGGAAAACGCTGTCTGCAACCGATCATGTCGTCACTGGTATGCGCATAAACAAAATCATGATCGGCAAGTATAATTATCAGCGCTTTGTCGTGGAAAAACGCAACTGTGCTACTGATAAATTTTATTTATTTCCGATTCCGAATGATGAAATCCTTCGTCTTAAAAAATACTTGGGATACAGCATTCAAAATCCGGGTTGGGAATAAGGTTAACCAAACAAATCAATCAGACGTATGATAGTAAGAATGCAAAAATACATGGGTAGTTTCAGGAACGCCACTCAGTTTTGGCTATTCTGTATGGTCGGCATTTTTACTGTCATGCAGCTATCTGTATGCAAGGCTGCTTCCATGTCAACCATCGAACGGACCTTTATCAAGGCGCCTTGGTCCATTCAGACGTCTGTCTATTGGTACTGGCTTTCCGATCATATTTCAGAAGAAGGCGTGGTGAAAGATCTGGAAGCAATGAAAGCGGCCGGCATCAACAGGGCGTTTATCGGAAATATCGGATTGTCGGATATGCCGAGAGGAAAGGTCAGGATGTTCAGCGATGAATGGTGGAACATTCTTCATGCTGCCTTAAAAAAGGCGTCGGAACTGAACATTGAAATCGGCATTTTTAACAGCCCCGGCTGGAGCCAGTCGGGTGGTCCCTGGATTAAGCCGGAAGAGGCGATGCGCTATTTGTCCATGTCAGAGAAGGAAGTTTCCGGGCCGGCGCAAACAACTATCCAGTTGGTCAAACCGGATGACTGTTTTCAGGATGTCAGGGTGCTGGCCTATCCAGTATTGGCTGAAACAAACAGTCAGCAGGCCGGTCGGACGTTGACGGTCCGCTCTATTCCTGACATTGTCGGATTGACTAAGATTGTCGAGACCGATGTCAAGACGTCAGTCAGGTTACCGTCGGTGAACACATTGACCATAGACATTCAGTCTGAAAAAGCTCAAGTGTTGAGAGCTGTTTCGATTTATCCGGGTCCTGGCAGTACATCGGCATTTCATGTGCAGTTGCTGGTTCAGGAAGCCGGTAGCTACCGGCTGATCCGGCAATTTGACGTGGACAGGACAAACAATGACCTGAAAGTCGGTTTTAACCCTTCCGGACCGGTAACGGTGGCCGTACCCGACTGCCGGACGGTTTCAGTCAGACTGATATTGGATCAAATTAGACCTGGAAGCGAACTCTCGAAAATCTTACTGTCTCCGGAACCGCTGGAGGAAAATTTTATTGAGAAATCTCTGGCCAAAATGCACCAGACTCCCCTTCCTGCATGGTCTGATTATAGATGGCCCGGACAGCCTGAAACAGCAGATTCATTGTACATTCATCCATCAACCGTCCAAGATATTTCTCGCTATATGGATGCGTCGGGAAACCTGAAGTGGAACATTCCGGAAGGCCGGTGGAAGATTGTCAGGGCTGGTATGACACCAACCGGCGTTAAAAATGAACCGGCGTTTTATCCGGCACAAGGCCTGGAAGCCGATAAAATGAGCAAACAGCATATTTGTGCCCATTTCAATGCCTTTATCGGTGAGATCAGGCGGCGAATACCGGCTGAGGATAGAAAAACCTGGAAAGTGGTGGTTGCCGACAGTTATGAGACCGGCGGGCAAAATTGGACGGATGGTTTGATTGAGACATTCCGGAAAACCTATGGCTATGATCCGGTACCGTTTATTCCGGTGTTGAATGGTCATGTGGTTAGTAACCGTGATCAATCGGACCGGTTTCTGTGGGATCTCAGGCGATTGGTCGCCGATAAGGTTGCTTATAATTACATCGGGGGGTTAAGAACGATGGCTCATAAAAACGGATTGACCACTTGGCTTGAGAATTATGGGCACTGGGGATTTCCAGGCGAATTTCTGCAATACGGCGGACAGTCCGACGAAGTTTCGGGAGAATTCTGGAGTGAGGGAGAACTAGGAAACATCGAGAATAGGGCAGCCTCTTCCTGTGCCCATATATACGGGAAAAGGAAGGTCTCATCGGAATCGTTCACGAGCGGTGGTACGGCTTTTTCAGGCTACCCCTTGAAAATGAAACGCAGAGGCGACCGTTTCTTTACCGAAGGCATCAACAATACATTGCTTCATGTGTATATCCAGCAACCCTATGACGATAAATATCCGGGTGTCAATGCGCCGTTCGGTAACGAGTTTAACCGCAAGAATACTTGGTTTAGCTATCTGGATCTCTTTATATCCTATCTGAAACGTTGTGACTATTTGCTTCAGCAGGGAACGTACGTTGCCGACGTGGCCTATTTTATCGGAGAAGATACGCCGAAAATGACAGGCGTCTGCGATCCTGCGCTTCCTCAGGGTTATTCGTTCGATTACATCAACAGCGAGGTTTTGTTTAAGGCAAACGTAAAAGATGGAAAAATCATCTTGCCGGGGGGCATGAGCTACCGGGTGTTGGTTTTGCCCAAACAAGAGACTATGCGTCCTGAACTGCTAAAAAAAATTTCGAAACTGATCCATGCGGGAGCGGTGGTTGTAGGCATACCTCCCAAACGGTCTCCGAGTCTCCGGCATTATCCGGAAGCTGACAAACAAGTCAGTGAAACGGCTCATCAAATCTGGGGAAAGGTAGATGGCAAGACTGTGAGATATGCCAACGTCGGAAAAGGAATGATTATCAATGGTATGGATATGAAGGAGGTTTTCCGACTGATTGGTCACAGACCGGATTGCCTGATCGAACACAACGATTCCATCTTGTTTGTACACAGAAGATTGAAAGATAAAGACATCTATTTTCTTTCCAATCAGGCTGAAACGGTTCAGATGATCCAACCTTGTTTTAATACCAGAAACAAGTTACCTGAATGGTGGAATCCAGTCGATGGATCCGTCCGGTTGTTGCCGGACTATCATCTGGCAAAAGAGGGGATAACTGTCCCCATCAAGCTGGAACCTTTGGAAAGTACTTTTATTGTTTTCAGGAAAAAAGCAAGCGGCAGAGCAATGACTGTTGCTAGTTCTGCCGGTATAAATTGCCCGGAACCGGACACCTTGGCCGATCTTTCTGCCGGTTGGACTGTTCAGTTTGATCCGGCCTTCGATGGCCCCAGACAACCGCAAAAAACAAACAGGCTTGATTGGTGGACCAACAGTTCGAATGACAGTATCAGATACTATTCAGGCACAGCTGTTTACCAAAAGACCGTGACGCTGGACCGGATACCTCAGTGTGACAGGCTTTTTTTGGAACTAGGCAGGCTCTCGGCCATGGCCAGGGTTAAGGTAAACGGTATGGAAGTAGGAGGTGCCTGGACGGCACCGTGGCATGTTGATATTAAAAAGGCAATCAGAACCGGAACAAATGAAATAGAGGTCTCAGTCGTCAATACCTGGGCAAACCGGTTGATCGGCGACAGCAGACTGCCGGAAGAAAGCCGGAAGACATGGTGCATCGTCAATCCGTACCATACCGGATCGCCTTTGCAGCCATCAGGATTGGCGGGCCCTGTTTATTTGACAACGGTGAATTATTAAACGGACATGAATAGGTATACAACAATACAAAAGATGAATCAACGACGATTGGCCCTCTATATGCTGTTTTTTTTAGGATTGCCTGTACTGGCAACTGCTAAACCGGAAACGAGCGGGTTCAGAGATATCTATCCGGATACATGGGTAGCTACGGATGCCTTGGGACGGATCATGCCAGGTATCGAACAGGCCGGATCGTTAAAACCGGACAAGCAAAGGATCGTTGGTATTTTTTATGTCACCTGGCATTCAGATCAATTGGCAAAACTGAAAACGGCCGGCTACAAGAATGTAACGGACATCTTAAAGAAAAATCCGGATGCCAGATTTGACGGAAAAAGTAAAGACTGGGAGAACGGCGGCGGGTATTACCATTGGGGCGAACCGGAAAATGGTTATTTTCTCAGCCGGGATCCTTATGTCATCAGAAAAGACCTGTCCATGCTCTCGGATGCAGGCGTAGATGTCCTGATTATGGATGCCACCAATGCGGTGGAATATTGGGATGAGTGGACATCGGTTTTTGACGTCATGGAGCAAATGAAGACGGAAGGCAACAAAGTTCCCGCGTTTTGCTTCTGGGCATTTAACGGGAACGTCATTACGGTGGTCCAGGATATTTATGACCGTATTTACAAGGCCAGTCAATATAAGGATCTTTGGTTTTACTGGAAGGGGAAACCATTGCTGCTATATAATGCGACGCCGTTTTTTGACGCCAATTCCAATGCCATCAAGCATCCCAACCGCCATTTTGAAGCCGACGCCGTAACTAACCGGACGAATCCTCATTATGGAGATCCGGATTATACTGAACCCTATTATAAAGACTATTCTAAAGAGGTGAAGCAATTTTTCACCCTGCGGAATATGTGGTGGGGTTACTATCAATGGGGAGGGTCCCGTTTTGTCGGAACTGAAGGCAACTGGAGTTTCGGTTATGATCTTAGTGACGAACGGGTCCGGAATTTACCTGTGGTTGACCTGGTTTCAACCTGTAACGGAGTACGGGAAGAAGCGGCCGTGACAGCCGCTCAGCATCCGATTACGATGATCGGAAAATCCTGGACCAGAAAAGGCGGGGAGCCATTGCTCAATCAATATGACTTACCCCAACCGGCCGGCACAACGTCCGGCAATTCCACCCAATACGGCTTGTATTTTCAGGAAAGATGGGACGAAGCCCTTCAGGCCGATCCTCAGTTTATCTATGTGAATGACTGGAATGAATGGACAGCCGGTATGTTTTTCCCGGACAAAGAGACAGATAGTGTCACTTTTATGGGACGGAAAAGCAACTACTTCTTTGTCGACCAGTACAATTCGGAGTTTAACCGGACGATTCAACCGATGAAGGATGGGTATACGGACAATTATTATATGCAGTTGGCTCAGAACATCAGACGGTATAAGGGGGTACGGCCGGTTCCTGTTAATCAGGGATACCATCCGGTTACCATAGATGGCCGGTTTTCAGACTGGGACGTCCTCACAACCGAATACAGAGATACGAAAGGCGATGTTGCCCACCGCGATTATGACGGATATGCCGGTCTGCATTATTCCGATCAGTCAGGACGGAACGATTTTCTGACATCGAAAGTAGCTGTCGATAAGAAAAATATCTATTTCTATATGGAAACAGCCAACGACATTTCACCGTGTACCGGCAAAAACTGGATGCTGCTTTTCATCGATACCGATCACAACTCTGCGACGGGATGGTATGGCTATGACTATGTCCTGAACCTGAAAGTCGTCGATGCGAAAACGACTGTTCTGATGGCTTATGTTTCTTCACCTGCAGGAGGAAACTGGGTGGAACGATGCCGGGTTAAGTACCGGAAAAAGGGAAACAAGATTGAGGCGGCCATTCCAAGGAACGTGTTGGATTTAATGAGCAGTGAATTTATCATTGATTTCAAATGGAGCGACAATGCCGAAGAACTGAAAGATCCTGTTTCATTTTGTACCGGTGGTGACGCTGCTCCAAATCGAAGGTTTAATTATCGATTTATATGGAAAAAACCTGAACATTCATTTTGATTTATTTATACAATCACCTGCCATATAAATAGTTAATAGGCAAGTGACAAGTTTGAAAAATAGATAAGGCAAACAGGTTTTAACAAGTGCCCATGCTGACGGGAAAGATAGCATGTTATGCCCTGCGTCGCCTTAAACGAAAAAAACAGCAGTCTATGAACTTATCGATCAAACAGTTTAGAAAAATAGTATTCGTCATATTTTCAGGCATTTCCGGCATCTTATATGCTCAGTCGCCTCTTCCGGAACAGACAAATTCAACTCAACGCTCCGACATAACACGGGCTTTTATTACCCCTGTCCGGATTATCTGGACGTCGGATGATGGGAACGGAAAATTTGTCCAAAATGCCGGAGCAATACTCAAGACAGGGACCAGACAGGCCGACCTGAATACAGGCAACTATCTCCGGCTGATTAGCAATGAAAAAGGGAAAGGCGGTATTGTGCTGGATTTTGGCCGTGAAATCGAAGGCGGTATCGAAATCATCACAACGGCAACCAACAACAAACCTGCCGGAAAAGTGAGGATCCGTTTCGGTGAATCTGTTTCGGAAGCCATGAGCGAAATAGGCCAGCAGGGATCGACAAACGACCATGCCATTCGCGATCAAATCGTTTCTTTGCCGTGGCTCGGACACATAGAAGTCGGCGAATCCGGTTTCCGGTTTATGCGCATCGATCTCGTGGATCCGGCCAATATTGTTGAAATAAAAGAAATCAATGCTGTTTCCTATTTCCGTGACATACCCTATCTTGGTACGTTCAAATGCAATGATGAAAAACTGAACAACATTTGGCAGACGGGTGCCTATACCGTCCATTTGAATATGCAGGACTATTTATGGGATGGAATTAAGCGAGACAGACTGGTTTGGGTCGGCGACCTGCATCCTGAGATCATGACCATTTGTTCAGCTTTCGGCTACAATGAAGTCGTGCCGAAAAGCCTGGATCTGGCTCGCAGTTTGACCCCGCTGCCGGCATGGTTCAACGGGATCAGTTCTTATTCAATGTGGTGGATCATCATTCAACGAGACTGGTATATGTACAGAGGTGACCTGGCTTATCTTAAGCAGCAACAGAGCTATTTATCTCAACTTTTGAAATTATTGAGCATACATATTGACAAGAACGGGAAAGAGACACTTGATGGGACCCGTTTCCTGGACTGGCCTTCCAGTGAAAATCCGGAAGCCATTCATGCCGGATTGCAATCGTTGATGGTCATGGCTTTTCAGGCAGGTGACGAAATCAGCCAGGCGCTGCAGGATAAAGAAACAGCTTCGTTGTGTGAGGCCTCATTGAAAAGACTAAAAAAACAGGTGCCTCATCTGGGACAGTCCAAGCAAGCGGCGGCTTTGCTGAGCCTGTCAGGGCTAGTCCCGGCTAGAGAAGCTGATCAGAAGGTATTGTCCATGAACGGTGTTCATGGTATGTCGACGTTTTATGGTTATTATATGCTTGAAGCCAAAGCCAAGGCCGGCGATTTTCAGGGTGCTATCGATAACATCAGAGAGTATTGGGGTTCCATGCTCGATCTGGGTGCCACAACATTCTGGGAAGATTTCAACATCGATTGGATGAAAAATGCCGGCCGTATCGATGAGCTGGTCTCAAAAGACAAAGTCGATGTCCATTCGACGTATGGTGCTTATTGTTATACCGGTTATCGTCACAGTCTATGTCATGGATGGGCTTCCGGTCCGACAGCCTGGATGAGCCGGTATATTCTTGGTGTAGAGCCCTTGGAGCCTGGTTGTAAAAAAGTACGCATCAGCCCCCATCTGGGAAATCTCGAATGGGTAGAGGGTACATTCCCGACGCCGTATGGCCTCATTAAGGTCCATCATGTGAAGCAACCGGACGGTACAGTTAAAACAACCGTTGATGCCCCGAAAGAAATTGAAGTTGTCAAATAAATGATACATAGGTAGATGAACAAGTTTAGAAAATTGCTGACAATCATAGTTCTGGTTCAGACCATCTGCAGTTGCCAGGTAAAAGCCCAGGCATTGCCCAGAGAGGACAAGCAACTGGCACAAAAAGTTGAAACCATCCTGAAACAACTGACGATCGAAGAAAAAGTCGGATTGTGTACAGGTGGAGATGGCGCCTATAAAGGCATTCCTCGTCTAAATATATCGCCTGTAGGCTATTGCGATGGCCCGCGCGGGCCAAACGGACAGGTCGGGACGACAGCCTTTCCTTCCGGCGTGTTGTTTGGCGCTAGCTGGAACAGCGAGTTGGTTCAGAAAGCCGGCAAGGTCATGGGAGAGGAAACACGAGCCTTGAATCGCGGCATGTTGCTGGGACCGGCTTGTAACATTCTTAGAGATCCGCTGGGCGGCCGTTTCTTCGAGTATTACACGGAAGATCCGTTTCTGAACAGTGTCATTACCGTTGCTCAGATAAAGGGCATCCAGAGTGAAGGCGTGGCCGCTTGCTTGAAGCATTATTGCTGCAACAATCGCGAAAATAACCGCAATTTTTACATGTCCATGGTGGACGACCGGACACTGCATGAGATTTATCTTCCTGCCTATAAGGCGGCCGTTAAAGAAGCGGATGTCTGGTCGGTTATGACCTCAGCCAACGGTGTTAACAAGGAATTTGTCAGCGACAGCAAAAAGATGCTGAACGATATACTCAAGGAAAAATGGGGCTTCAGCGGCTTTGTCATTACCGACTGGCTTCAAACGAGATCAGTCGAAAAAGCGGCGTTTGCCGGTTTGGATGTCTCGATGCCAGGCGGTGACATCTGCGGATTCGGTAAACCGTTGTTGGAAGCGGTGAAAGCCGGTAAGGTGCCCGAACAGGTCATCGATGATAAAGTCAGAAGGGTGTTGCGGTTTTACGGAAGAGTCGGTGCCTTGGATGGCATTGACTTGAAAAAAGGCGCTACCCTTAATACAAAGGAACATCAGGCTGTGGCACTGGATATGGCCAGAGACGGGATTGTCCTGCTGAAAAATGATCACCAGAATCTGCCGTATCACGCAGATGCCATTAAAAAAGTCCTGGTCACTGGTCCGAACGCCGATAAACGGTTTTGTCTGGTCGCCATGGGCGGCAGCTCGTGGGTGGAATCGCCCTATGAAGTCACTGCCTTGCAGGGTATCCGGAAGGCCATCGGAACGGAAAAGGTTCAGTATATGTCTTCCGATGACTTAGGCGGTTTTCAGCTGATTCCTGATCAATACATCAAGACAGAAGACGGTAAACCCGGCTTCAGGGCTCAATATTATGCCAAGGGAAAAGACGACCCGGTGGTAACAAAGACTGTGCCGAATGTTGATTTTATGTGGGAAATGAAATCACCGGAACCGAGTATTAAGCTGGAAGATTTTAGGGAAGCCAGGTTTGATGCCGAAATAATGCCTCCGGTAGATGGCAAGTATACGTTCCGGTTTATTTCGGGTGGTTATTCATTGGTTTTTGATAATGAATGGGGAGGCGCTCCGATGGCCATTGTCGACAAAGACAGAGGCATGGGCACCGTGACGGCAACGGTCGATCTGAAGAAAGGTGTCCCGTTCCACCTTTGCACCACATTTTCCAAACAATCCGGAGACGCGGCTTTCCGGATCGAATGGGAAATGCCTGAAAACTCAGAAAATAAGCCTAAATGGACAGAACTGGACCGTGCTGCCAAAGAGGCTGATGCAGTCATTTTTGTCGGAGGGATCGATTACAGCCTTGATACGGAAGGCCGGGACAGAGTCAGCCTGACATTCCCGAAGGCCCAGGAAGACCTGATCAACCATCTGGCCGGCGTCAACAGCAAGTTGTCGGTGGTGCTTATCAATGGATCTCCGCTGGAATTAGGCGGATGGCGCCCCAACGTCCCTTCTATCCTTGAAGCCTGGTATCCAGGTATGGAAGGCGGAACGGCCATTGCGGATATCTTGTTCGGAAAAGTCAATCCGTCAGGTAGATTGCCGTTTACTTGGCCGAAAAAGCTGGAAGATGTGCCTTGCCATAAACTGGCTACTCAAACCAACGACTTCGTCAATTACGAAGAGAAGCTGATGGTCGGTTACCGGTATTACGATACAAAACAGGTCGAACCGGAGTTTGCTTTCGGCTATGGTCTCAGCTATACGGATTTCACTTACAAAAAAATGAAACTGAAAAAAGGCAAGGATCATACGGTACAAGGAACAGTTTTAGTGAAGAATACAGGCAAGAGAGACGGATCAGAAGTGGTACAGATTTATGTAAAGCCTCTTGCTCCATCTGTCGATCGTCCGACGCACGAGCTTAAAGCCTTTAAAAAGGTATTTGTGAAAGCGGGAGAGACGGTAAACGTTGACTTTGCACTGGATGAGGAGGATTTCTCTTATTTTAATGTCAATGTCAATGATTGGAGCTTTGATGCTGGAAAATATGAAATACAGGTCTGCAAGAATTCCAGGGAAATTGTTCTTTCTTCCAAAATAACTATGTGATTAATAGTTGATCGATTCGAAGTTGGCAAGACACTATCAGCCTTGCCAGCTTATCTTTTATACCATGAAATTATTTTATACCTGTTTGAAAGTTTTTTGCTATTGAATACGAATGATTTGAAATTATCAGCCATAAATCCAATTGCCCCGATAGATCAGTTTAAGTTCAATAATTAGAAATGAAATGACTATATGCGTAATATTTTAAAAATCAATGTATTGGGATGCTTGTTTCTCTTAATGATGCTTCCTGTACAAGCAAAGTCTGTTTCTTTGTCAACTACGGAAAAGGTTCAGCTTGAAAAGGAAAAAAAGATGAACCGGTTTCTTGATGACTTGCTTAAGAAAATGACATTGGAAGAAAAAATCGGTCAAATGTCACAGGCTCTTCTTGATTGGTCGCCAGACAAAAATCCCCTGGATCCAGGCAGTGATGGTGGAAAAGATTTAAGACTGGGACGTGTCGGATCTATTTTCAATGTAGCAGGCGTAGATGTTTCCTATAAATTGCAGAAGATCGCAGTGGAAGAGACACGTCTGCATATTCCATTAATTTTCGGGTTTGATGTAATTCACGGACTTAAGACTGTTTTTCCTCTTCCTTTGGCGGAGGCAGCCAGTTGGGATCTCAGTGCGATTGAACGTTCGGCCAGAATTGCTGCCGTAGAAGCTTCTGCGATGGGTATTCACTGGGTTTTTTCTCCCATGGTGGATATAGCACGCGATGCCAGATGGGGCAGAATTGCTGAAGGTGCGGGCGAAGATCCTTATTTGGGAGCTTTGATAGCAAAAGCCCGTGTGAGAGGCTATCAAGGGGATGATCTGAGCAAAAACAATACGGTGGTGGCTTGTGCAAAACATTTTGCAGCCTATGGTGCCGGTATTGCCGGGCGGGACTATAATGCAGTCGATTTATCCGAGCGACAGTTGCGGGAAGTCTATTTGTTGCCATTCAAAGCTGCCGTAGAGGCTGGCGCTGGGACGTTGATGGCTTCATTCAATACCGTGAACGGAATTCCGGCTTCGGCCAATTCATTCTTGTTAAGAAAAATATTGAAAGAAGAGTGGGGGTTTGATGGGTTTGTTGTCTCGGATTTTGAATCCGTGAAAGAATTGGTCGCACACGGCTATGCAGAGAATGAGAAGGACGCAGCCCGATTGGCTGCAAATGCAGGACTGGATATGGAGATGAAAAGCAATACTTACCGCAATGAATTGCTTAAACAGGTAGAAGCAGGTCTTGTTTCAGAAAAAGTAATCAATGAAGCTGTTCGCCGGATTCTGACCATTAAATATAGATTGGGCCTTTTTGAAGATCCTTACCGTTATTGTGATGCAAACCGGGAGAAAACAGAGCTATTGACTCCGGAGCATATTCGTGCAGCACGGGATATGGCCAGAAAGTCCATCGTCCTTTTGAAGAATGAAAACAACACGTTGCCACTGAAGAAAGACATAGGAAAACTCGCTGTAATAGGCGCTTTAGCTGATAGTCATGATATGTTAGGGTGCTGGGGCGGTCTTGGCGATCAGAAAGACGTGGTTCCTATTTTACAAGGGATAAAAGCAGCGGTATCTCCTAATACGGAAATCTTATACAGCCACGGTTGTGAACTTGAATCTAAAACTCCTGAGGATTTTACTGAAGCATTGAATGTGGCCAGGCAAGCGGATCAGATTATCATGGTTATGGGAGAATCGGCCGGAATGACTGGAGAGTCGCAATCCAGAATTAGAATTGACATTCCGGGCAATCAGGAAGCTCTTTTGAAAGAGGTGATGAAACTGGGGAAACCGGTGGTGGTTCTATTGACCAATGGTCGACCTCTTTCCATTCCATGGGAAGCTGAGCATGTTCCAGCCATTGTTGAAACTTGGTTTCTGGGCATTCAGACTGGTAATGCCATTGCTGATGTATTGTTTGGCGATTGCAATCCTTCCGGGAAGCTGCCAGTCTCTTTCCCCTATAACATTGGGCAGGTTCCGCTATATTACAGTGAGTTGAGCACGGGACGTCCTAAGGCTGAAAAGCCAGATGATCCTTTCCGGTCAAGGTATGCTGATGCGACCAATGATGCTGTTTATCCTTTTGGATACGGATTGAGCTATACCACCTTTGAATATTCCAATTTAAGAACCGACCAACCCGTTTTGCCAATGAAAGGGAGCATCAAGATAAGTGTTGATGTAAAAAATACCGGAAATTGTTCCGGTGAGGAAGTGGTTCAATTGTATATCAGAGATTTGTCGGCTTCCGTTTGTCGACCGGTTAAGGAACTAAAAGGTTTTCAAAAGTTGTTTTTTGAATCCGGAGAAACGAAAACAGTTCAATTTGTATTGACTCCAGAGAACTTGAACTATTATGATGCCAACATGAAGTGGCGTGTTGAGCCTGGGACATTTACTGTGTTTGTCGGTGGAAATTCAAGAGATGTGTTGAAGACCAACTTCCAGTTGAACTAACAGACTGAATGAATTGCATGGGTTCATAGGTGCTAATTAATGACTAAATGTATAATTAATTGTGAATTATAATGTCATTGCAATGAAGATAAAAAAAACGCTCAAGTTATTATTTTTAATAGCTGTTCTTTTGTTTCCTGAAATGCTCTGTTCTCAAGTCTCAAACAGAATTAGCAATCAATGGGCAGCAACAGATGGCTTAGGACGGAAGCTGCCGGATAGAACACAAACAGGCGGTACCAGAAGTGGAAAATTCATAGGGCTGTTTTATTGGACATGGCATTGCGACAATATTGCAACACCTGAAGTAATGGATATCTCGCAGATTCTGTTGACAGATCCTACTGCTGCAACCAATCCGGGCAATGCCTTGTGGAAAGGGATAGAAGGAGGTGTTTTCTGGTGGAATCAGCCCCTGTTTGGTTATTATCGTACAACAGATGACTGGGTCTTGAGAAAACATGCGGAGATGTTGGCTGATGCTGGTGTTGATGTGGTTTTTTTCGATTGTACAAACGGCTCCATTACCTGGAAATCATCTTATAAGGAGTTGTTGAAAGTATGGGAGCAAGCAAGGTTGGATGGCGTGAACACACCTAAAATTGCGTTTCTCTTACCATTCAGTGCTTCTTCAGATGAAGCAACGTCTATCAATGAATTATATACGGATTTATATGAACCTCAATTGTATAAAGATTTGTGGTTTATGTGGCATGACAAGCCTTTGATCATGGCTTATCCCGAACTGTCAGCTAAGATACCCAATAATGCAGGCCTCAAGTTTACGGCTAAAGACTCTTTCTCCGCTATCAGTGCATCCTGTACAAGTTATTCAAATAATATAGGCAGTTTGACATTCAGCCTTTATAAATGGAAGACTTCATATGCTCAAAGTGTTGCAGAAACTCCAATAGCAGTCGATACGATTGTCAATTTCAATGATAATACGGATGTTGTATTGACATTTCCAACCCAGCCAGCTGGCGATTATGTGTGGGAATTGTCTGATGGTACCGAAGAAGTTGGCGTTTGGAAATTGATCTATGGTACTAATTCTGCTGTCAGCTATTTTGCCGGATCACAAGTAAATGGTTTCTATTATAGCAAAATTTCTTATGGCAGTACTGCTACTAATTTTACCCCTTTAACTACGGGGATCGCTCGTACGGCAGTTCAAATTTCAGGAAGCGGCATCAGTCAGAGGAGGATTAATGCGATAAAGAATTTTTTCACTTTCCGTCCCGGGCAGCCGGATTATGTAAGTGGTCCGAAACGAAATGATCAATGGGGTTGGCTGGAAATCGCCCCGCAAAAAGGTTATGCCCCTAAAACAGATGGCGGTTATGAGGAAGTTACAGTCGGTGTCGGTCAGAATGCTTGCGATTATACAGGTGGTCATTGCTGTGCATTTAATATGCATGAATTTAAGAGTGGGCCTGCTTATGAAACTTATGGACGAAGCTATACACAGGCGAATAAACAGGATACATCAGCCGGAGCCTATCTTAAAGGACTGAATTTTCAGGAACAATGGGAAAGAGCTCATGAACTTGATCCGGATCTAGTATTTGTAACCGGCTGGAATGAATGGGTCGCTGGTCGTTGGTCTACGTGGGGGATACCGATGGGGTTTGTTGATGAATACAATGCCGATAAGAGCCGCGATATTGAACCTGTGAAATCATGGGGAAATAAGGGGGATGTCTATTACATGCAACTTATAAGTAATATACGTAGGTTTAAAGGAATGGATCCACTGGATTCTGTTTCTGCCCCCAAAACCATCAATATGCAGGATATAACAAGTTGGGAAGGTGTTAAACCAGAATACAAATCATATAAAGGCAATGTGCTGCATCGTAATGCTGCTGGTCAGGGCTCGCTTGTCTATACCAATACAACCGGACGGAATGATATTTTCAGAGCCAAAGTAGCCAGAGATTCTTCCTGCATCTATTTCTATGTCGAAACGGCCGAACCTCTTACTGACAAGACAAATGCGAAATGGATGCGGCTTTTTATTGATGTGGATCGTGACAAAGCTACAGGTTGGGAAGGCTATGACTATGTGGTAAATCGGATGAACCCTGAAGATTCTGCTATAGTTGAAAAGAGTACAACTTCGTGGAATTGGCAAAAGAGCGGATCAGCAGACTATGTCATCAATGGAAAAACGTTGGTCATTAAGGTTAAACGTTCTTTGCTCGGTCTAACCGGAAGTGCTCCAATTAATTTCGAATTTAAATGGAGTGACAATATGCAAGAAGATGGAAATATCATGGATTTCTATGTAAACGGTGATGTTGCTCCAGGTGGAAGGTTCAACTATGTCTACAATGAAAGGTTGGTAACTGGCCTTAAAGAAGTGAACAGTCTATCCTTAAAGGTTTCGCCGAATCCATCAACCATGGATTTCTTGATTCAAGCTCCGGAAATAATCTCAGACCTGGTCGTATATGACTTGTCTGGTTCTGTTGTTGATCGGTTAGGACCTGATGTAAACGCTTTTCAGGCTAGATTCGGATCTAAATTGCGTCGGGGTGCCTATATCGTGAGTGTTGCTGGTAAGAATGGATTCAGACAAAAAATAAAGATAATAAAGCTTTAAGCATCGCAAATCAGTCAATGAGAGGTCTATAATAAAGCATGAATGGCATGTTTATAATTGAATTTTATATTATTATTTGTCAAAGTCTTTTAGATTAATTTTTATATAAATAAATGAATATGTTATGGCAATAATTAAAAAATCACTCGCATTCATTGTTTTCATCTTATCTTGTGTTTCAGGTCTAAATGCCAAAAATCCACCGCAATTGGGTGTGAATTCCATAGACGAAGTATTGGCTTCCATGACACTGGAAGAAAAAGCGACGTTGTTGGCCGGTTCCGGAGCAACAACGCGGACTATTCCTGATGCGGCTGGATACACAGCCCCGATACCCCGGTTGGGGATTCCGGCCACGGTCTTTTCTGACGGGCCTGCCGGATTAAGAATAAGGCCTTTGAGAGACAATGATCCGGCTACCTATTTTTGTACAGGCTTTCCTTGCGGCGTATTGCTGGCTTCTTCCTGGGATACCCAACTGGTGTCGGAAATCGGCCGGGCCATGGGAAATGAAGTCAAGGAATACGGTGTGGACGTACTTCTTGGCCCTGGAGTGAATATTTTGCGTAATCCGCTGAACGGACGCAATTTTGAATATTTTTCAGAAGACCCGCTTCAGGCCGGAAAATTGGGTGCAGCGATGGTCAAAGGGTTGCAATCGATGGGTATCGGAGCCTGTGTTAAACACTTTGCTGCCAATAATCAGGAAAAAAACAGAGGTGCCAACGATGCCCATATTTCGCAACGAGCCTTGCGTGAGATATACCTGAAACCGTTTGAGATTTGTGTCAAAGAATCCAACCCCTGGACAATTATGTCTTCCTACAACAGACTGAACGGCGACTATACCCAGGAAAACTTTGATTTGCTGACGTTAGTCCTTCGGAATGACTGGCTGTACAAAGGCATGGTCATGACAGATTGGAGCGATCCAAAAAATACGTCGAAGCAGGTACATGCCGGCAATGATCTGATGATGCCCGGTTATAAAAGCCAGTCGGACCAGCTTGTTGCAGATGCAAAAAGCGGGAAACTGGCAGAAAAGGATGTGGATGCCTGTGTCAGACGGATGCTTGAGTATATCGTCAAGACGCCGAGTTTCAAAAACTATCAGTATTCAAACAAGCCTGATTTGAAAGAACATGCCCGCATCACCCGCATTTCAGGTGGCGAAGGCATGGTGCTGCTCAAGAACGATGCGGCAACCTTGCCGCTGAATAACCCGAAACAGACGATTTCACTTTTCGGAGCGACTTCCTACCAATCCATCGCCGGAGGTACCGGTTCAGGCAATGTGAACAAACCATACATTGTCGATATTTCCAAAGGACTTGAAAATGCCGGCTTTGCCCTCGATCCGTTGCTCAACAGGATTTATACGGACTATAGGACCTATCAGAATGTCAAGATGACCCAAGACCTCGATCAGAACGGCTGGCCGTTCATCTCCTACAGAAGACCGACACTGCCTGAAATGGAAATGGATAAGGCCCTGGCGGAAAGGCAAGCTGCTGTGACAGATCTTGCTGTTGTGACCTTGGGACGGAATTCAGGTGAAGGGACCGACCGGACCATCGAGGGCGATTTCAACCTGACCCAAACAGAAGAGAGCCTGTTAAAATCAGTTTGTGATGCCTTCCATGCCAAACACAAAAAGGTCGTGGTGGTTCTTAATATTGGAAGTGCCATCGAAACGGCCTCCTGGAAAAACCTACCTGACGCGGTGGTCGTTGCCTGGATTCCCGGAATGGAGGTAGGAAACGCTGTGGCCGATGTGCTGACAGGCAAGACGAACCCTTCCGGTAGATTGCCGATGACATTCCCGGTCAATTATTCCGATCTACCTTCCTCAAAGAATTTCCCGGTCGAAGGCATCAGCCAGTCCGGAAAGAATGTCGATTATACGGACTACGAAGAAGATATCTGGGTTGGCTACCGGTATTTTTCAACGGCTAAAAAGGAGGTCTCGTATCCATTCGGGTATGGATTGTCTTATACCACATTTAGTTATGCCAATGCCAAACTGGCACAAGGTAACGGACAGTGGAAAGCGACGGTCAAGCTGACCAATACCGGCAATTGCCCGGGCAAGGAGGTTGTTCAACTGTACATTAAGGCACCCGCCAGTGACATCAAAAAACCGGCCTGCGAGCTGAAAGCCTTTGCTAAAACCAAGTTGTTGGCTCCCGGAGAAAGTCAGGTTGTGACCATGACGTTCAATGTCTCCGATCTTGCTTCGTATCACGAATCCTCTTCGTCGTGGGTTGCCGACAAAGGTAGTTATACAGCCTTTTTTGCTGCTTCCGTAGCCGATGTTCGTCAACACGTATCATTTAAACTGGCCAAGACCTGGATGCAGAAAACGACCAATGCGTTGGCACCAAAGGTGAAGATTAATCGACTGGAATTCTGACTGGCATGAAAAGAGTCTTATTTCTCTTGCTGTTATTGGCCGGTTGGTCCTATGTAGCAACAGCTGCCACATGGGATACCTATAGTGACACGTGGGTAGCTGTCGATGATCTTGGCAGAAAGGTACCTTCTTCCGATGATGGTTTGTCCGCTCCCAGAACGGACAAAACGCTCGGCATGTTTTATTTCATTTGTTTCGGCCCTCATGGCATCAATGGCCATCCGGTTTATGACATGACCAATATGCTGACCAATAATCCGGACAGTATCACTTGGGGAGAGGAAGGAGAAGCCATCTGGTGGTCCAAACCGGTCATGAATTATTACGTCAACGGCGATCCGTACCTGTACGACAAACATTTACAGATGCTGTCCGATGCAGGAATCGATTTTCTCTTTCTGGATATCACCAATGCGTTTACCTACGATGATGCTGTTCAGGCGTTGTTGAGTGCCATTGACAGACGGACAGCCAACGGCGAAAAAAGTCCGAAACTATGTTACATGATCCATTCGGCGGCTCAGTCCACACTGTATCACATTTATGATCAGTTCTACAAATATCCGGCCAACAATAAATATTGGTATTATTATGAAGGGAAACCGTTAGTTTTGTTCAATGCGGATGAAAAGAACAATATCAGCAGCTGGAATCAGACCATTACCGGACACTTTACATTTCGATATTCCTGGGCGTGGATGAGTTCCCAGCCAAATTACTGGCAATGGCTCGATTATTATCCTCAGGATTTTGGCTATGACAGCAATGGCAAGATCGAACAGATAACCGTTGGCGTTTCGCAACATGCCACATCAAAAATCGGCCGGAGTTATCATAATCGCAAGGAACCTTCCATCAATCGCTATGCCCTGTGCGATTCGACTTCTTACGGCCTTTATGTTGAGGAACAGTGGAAACGGGCTCATGAGGTCGATCCGCCTTTGATTATGGTCACTCAGTTTAATGAATGGACAGCCGGCCGTTTTGTCATCAAATCGACCAGTGAATTCGGCAACTGCCGCCCGGGGGCGACTCCGAAAATTGGTGAATCCTATTTTGTGGATGAATACAACGGCGAGTTCAGCCGTGATCTTGAACCAAGTTGGCACCCGTTGATCAGGGATAATTATTGGATGCAATTCGTCTCTCATGCCCGGCGGTACAAGGGAGTCCGACCGATTCCGGTTCCGTCGGCTGCCAAAACAATCGATATAAACGGTGATACCTCACAGTGGACATCCGTTTATCCGGAATTCCGGGATGATATCGGTGACATTACCCACCGCGACACGAAAGGCTATCAGAATACGGCGCCTGTGGTCAATACGACGGGCAGAAATGACATCGTGTGCGCCAAGGTGACTAAGGATGCCGACAATCTATATTTCTATGTCAGGACCAACAGCCGGATGACCAATTTCCTGCTGTCAAAAAACTGGATGATCCTATACCTGAATACAGACGCCGATTATTCGACCGGTTGGAAAGGTTATGACTTTATTGTTCAACGGGACACACTGACCGGCAAGTATTCATTGATGAGAAATACCGGCAATACCTATCACTGGGAGACGGTTTCCCTTGTAACGTATCGCCAGCCTGTTGGTAATGTGCTTCAGTTAGCCATTCCTAAAAACCTGATCGGCATGACTGATGCCAAAGACCTGGATTTCAAATGGGCTGACAATGTCCCATCAAATCCCGATATTCTCGATTTCATCACCGATGGTGACGTCGCTCCGAACGGCCGGTTTAACTACCGCTACAAAGGTTCAGACGTGTCAACCTATTTAACACCGGTTAACAGCCACTCGCTGAGTTTCTCGGCCATCGTCTCCCGGGACAATGAACTGAGCTTAACTTATACATTGACTTATCCGGCCACCATCTCCTTCTATCTGTACAATCTGAGAGGCCAATTGATGAAATCGTTTCCGGCGTTTCACAGCGAAGCCGGTGTCTATGAGTTGAGTGGCGGGACCCTTTCAGGATACGGATCCGATGGTGTCTATTTCGTTAAGGCTGTTTTAGGCGAGAAAGTCATTGTTCAAAAAATCATGGCTTCAAAAACCCGCTAAAAGTGCTTGCTATGTTATTGTTTATCAAATGATTATAAGATTGAAACAAATTGGAAAAAGATTGAAACAATCAGAAATGTCCGTTTGCATACCTTTGTTGTAACATTGCAGTGTGAAAATAAACATTTCTTTTACTGAATGTATTAACTAAACTTCTTACTATGAAAAAAACTACTTATTTATTATTGATTGCCTGTATGGTGACGTTGTTTTCCAACAAAGCGAACGCCAAAGCTGAGTGGTATTTTACTCACAATTTCAGCAACTTTAATACAAGCAATGCCAGCAACTGGACGTTCAAGAATACGAAAAGTTCGACGATCGTCATTACTGACGGTGCTATGTATTGTGAAAGTGCCGGAGGCGATATGGAGATCAACTTTGTAGAACAGCACAACGCCACCAATTTTGAGAAATATCATTTTAATGTGGTTTTTGCAAGTGCCAGTTCGACGACAACGTATAAAATCGGCTTGACAGCGACCAAAGGCGACGGATCCACTGTTGTCTTTGCAACCAAGGATTTGACGAATGATGGATTTCTGGATCAGGCTATTGAATTCAAGGCTGAGGACGTCGTATCCGGAACGATCGAAGGTGGTACGGTGTCAAGCTACAAACTGACGGTGTCCGGCGGTTTGGTTGACGGCGATATTCTGGTGATGAGCTCTTCGTATGCCAAATCGAAATGGGTCTATCCATCTCTTCCAGGTAATACATTAAGTGCATCCGGAGATTCTTTGGTTGTTCGGATTGAGTCCGAAGATTTTGATGAAGGCCCTTTTGGGGTAGCCTATAAGACACGAATAAAGACTAATCAGAATCAATATCGTATGGATGCTCCTTATATTAAAGTCCTTCCGGATTCTTATGAAAGTAATGGCTGGACTATTCAGGGAAATGGACTTGGCGAATGGGATACAGCCTATGTTGCAGTAGCTGATAGAGACAGTGCCATAAGAATTGCACCGTTCGAATTCCATAGCCAGTGGACCAATTATACGGTTGACGTAACAACGCCGTTTGTTGGAGATCTTACGTTGCAAGGTGGTATCCACGATGCAGTAAAAGGATTGAGATTTAATTGCAATTGCCCTTGGGTAAGCAGGTACATGGCTTCATACATTATTTATCTGGATGGAAAGGTTATTTCTCATGCAGTGGATTATGAGGGAAAAATGAATGATACTATTTGGGTTCATGGCAACGGTGACTGGAAGTCGGTTTTCAATCCAACCATTGACTGCCCTTCTGTTAACTTTACTCAAGGCAGACATACCGTTAAGGTCGTTTCTTTGGCTAGAGAATGGCATCAGGATTGTTTCGAAGTAAGAGTTCTCAAGAGTACGTTGGGCATTGATAAGAATTCCGCTAAAGATGCCATCAATGTTTATCCGAACCCAACCTCCGATGTGATTAATTTTGCCAGTACAAAGACTGATTTTGCTATATTTGACCTGACCGGTAAATTGTTGCAGAAAGGAACGGAAACAAAGGCAGATGTTAAGACACTCGATCCGGGCGTTTATTTCCTGAAAGTGGCTGGAAAAACAGTGAAGTTTATAAAGAAATAAGGCTTTTTTATGCTTGATTAAGCAAGGCTGCTTTTTAAATTGTAAAGGCAGCCTTGTCTTTTTCCTGATAAATAGTTTAAATTTGAATTTTTATCCTGTCTGTTTAGCGACTTTTTTATAGACAAATTCTAATCAAATGATTGTGTTAAAATCCACCTATAACAAATATCCTTTTTATAAAATAGTTTTTTTAAGTGTCCTTTTGACGTTACCCTTCCATCTTGGGGCCGCCGTTTCCGCGAAACGAAGCGAACCGGTCAGCCGAGAAGCGGCTAATACTAAAATGAATGCCTTCATCGACCAGCTAATCAATTCGATGACCTTGGAAGAAAAGATCGGCCAGTTAAATCAGGTAGGAGGGAGTATGGCCGATACGGGACCGATCAACCCTGTGAGTGCCCAAGGCCAGGAAATGAAAAACGGCGGTGTTGGAGCCGTATTAAATATCTGGGGTGTTGATGTTGTCAGAAATTACCAACGTTTTACCGTCGAAAACAGCCGCCTCCATATTCCATTGATGTTTGGACTGGACGTCATTCACGGCATGAAAACAATCTTTCCGATTCCTTTGGCTCAGGCCGCCAGTTGGAATATGACTGCCATTGAAAAAGCAGAACGGGTGGCCGCCGTGGAAGCGACGGCTACAGGGGTCAACTGGGTTTTCGCTCCGATGGTTGACATAGCCAGAGATCCCAGGTGGGGACGGATTGCCGAAGGAGGCGGGGAAGATACTTATCTGTCGTCTCAAATTGCTTATGCGCGTGTCAAAGGGTTTCAAGGAGATGACTTAAGTAAGAATAATACAGTGGCTGCCTGTGCCAAACATTATGTCGGGTACGGGGCAGCGATTGCAGGCCGGGATTACAACACCGTGGACATGTCCTTGCAATTGCTGCACGATGTCTATCTACCTCCT
>JAUZOU010000399.1 GCA_030706285.1 Bacteroidota bacterium | reverse complement strand
TTTCAAAAGAGAGAAGCCGTTCGGATCATTGGCTTCCAGAACCATCGGAGATATTTACGGTGAATTTTCCAAAGGCGGAAAGAACGGACTGGAATTGCGGTATGATTCGTTGCTGAGAGGTGAATCAGGATTGTGCATGCGCCAGAAAATGGCCGGCAAATACATTAGTGTCATTACCAAAGAACCACAAGATGGCATCGACCTGACGACGACCATCGATATTTTCATGCAGGATATCGTCGAGACGGCTTTGGCCAAGGAACTCAAACGCATCAATGCAACCTCCGGCACTGTCGTACTCATGAAGGTGAAGACGGGCGAAGTGCTTGCCATTAGCAATCTGGCTGCGGCCGATTCCGGCGTGTACACAGAAACAAAGAATTTTGCCGTCTCTGACCAAAGTGAGCCGGGTTCGACCTTCAAGACGTTTTCCATGATTGTTGCACTGGAAGATGGTGTGGTCAATCCCGGCGATTCCGTCGATACCGGATGTGGAAGAAAGCCGATGTATGGCCGGGTCATGACCGACCATAACTGGAACCATGGCGGCTACCATACCATTACTGCTGCTCAGAGTATTTGGTATTCGTCCAACATTGGAGTATCCAGCATCATTGATAAAAATTACAAAAACAATCCTTCGAAGTTCGTGGACGGTTTGTACAGAATGGGCCTGAACAAGCCGATGAATCTTGAAATACCTGGAGCCGGCCGTCCGATGATTCCGCATCCCAAGCATAAACGCTATTGGGCCCGGACGGATTTGCCCTGGATGTCCATCGGCTATGTAACGCAGATGCCTCCGATTTATACGCTGGCATTTTACAATGCAATTGCCAACAATGGGGTATTGTTGCGCCCTTACTTCGTCAAGTCTTTGTCACGTAATGGAGAGGTTGTCAAAGAGTTTGAGCCTAAGGTGCTGAACAATGCGATTTGTTCCCAACACACCTTGCATGAAATCAAACTGATGCTTGACAGTGTTGTTGTCCATGGAACGGGGAAACCCATCAACAGTCCGGTCGTCCGGATTGCTGGAAAGACGGGAACAGCCCAACTTTCGAAAGGTATACAAGGCTACAAACAGGGGATAATTTCACATCAGGTTTCATTTTGCGGTTATTTCCCGGCAGAAAATCCGGAATATAGTTGTATCGTTGTGGTCAGAGAACCAAGATCCGAATTGCCGTCAGGCGGAAAACAGGCCGGTGGTGTCTTCAGGGAGATTGCCGAACGGATCTATGCCAGGGATTACAGACTTATTCCAGGTGTACGGCGTGATAGCCTTGCAGGACCGATTCCAATGGTAAAAGCCGGAAATACCGAATTGACGACGTTGCTGCTTTCAAGGTTGAATGTCCCTTACCGGTTGAAAACAGACAGCGAACCTCAATGGATTATGTCAAGTACCACGGATAGATGGGTGGAATTGACCCGCAATGAAACAAGGTTAAAATTAGTACCCGATGTACGCAATATGGGTGCCAGAGATGCCGTATATTTGTTGGGAAAAATGGGATTGCGTGTAGCGATTACCGGAAAAGGGAAAGTTATCAAACAGTCTGTGAGCCCTGGCTCTTTGTACAACGTAGGTCAGACAGTTTCACTGATACTTGACTGAACAATTGAAAAATAGAACTTAATTACTTTAGAACTGATTAGCGTATGATTCTTACAAAACTGACGGAGAATATCCTTTTAAAAACCTGTAAGGGGTCAATGGACAAGGAGATAAGCAGTCTGTGTTTCGATTCACGGAAAGCCGGTTCCGGATCGATGTTTGTAGCCCAAAAAGGAACTCAATCTGATGGGCACGTCTATATCTCCGATGTCATAGCCAAAGGGGCCTGTGCCATCGTCTGTGAGACCATGCCGGCGGTTCTTGTCGAAAATGTCTGCTATTTGCAGGTGGAAGACTCCAATGAAGCGTTGGGCATTCTGGCCTGCAACTGGTTCGGAAATCCTTCTTCAAGATTGAAATTGGTTGGCGTGACTGGTACGAATGGCAAAACAACGACAGCTACCTTACTATATGAAATTTTCCAGCGTCTTGGCCATAAAGCCGGTTTACTGTCGACCGTTTGCAATTATGTCGATCGGGAAGCTGTTCATGCGACTCATACAACACCAGATGCACTGGAAATGAATGAATTGTTGGCTAAGATGGTGGATGCAGGTTGCGACTACGCTTTTATGGAAGTCAGTTCGCATTCCATCGATCAACGACGCATTGCCGGATTGCATTTTGTAGGTGGTATTTTTACCAATATAACCCGTGACCATCTTGATTATCATTTGACGTTTGAGAATTACCTCAAAGCTAAAAAACGCTTTTTCGATGAGCTGCCGGCAAACGCTTTTGCCTTAACCAATGCCGACGATAAGAACGGAAAAGTCATGCTTCAGAATTGCAAGGCCAGGAAATACGATTATTCGTTACAAAGTATGGCTGATTTCAAGGCCAAAGTGCTGGAATCTCATTTTGAAGGCATGATGCTTGATATCAATGGTAAAGAAGTGACGGTGCAATTTATCGGACGATTTAATGTGTCCAATTTGCTGGCTATTTATGGTACGGCCTGCCTGCTGGGGGTAGAACCGGAAACAGCACTCGTGATACTCAGTACGCTGAAACCGGTTGCAGGTCGTCTTGAATTCATGCGCTCACCCTCAGGCTTTTTGTCAATTGTCGATTATGCCCATACACCCGATGCGTTAAAAAACGTCCTGAGTACTATCAATGAACTGGTGGAAGATAAAGGCAGAGTCATCACGGTTGTCGGTGCCGGTGGCAACAGAGATAAAGGGAAGCGCCCGCTTATGGCGAAAGAAGCCTTATCCGGAAGTGATAAAGTAATACTGACTTCTGATAATCCAAGGTTTGAAGAACCTCAGGATATATTGAACGACATGTATGCAGGGGTCGATCCGAATGACCGGTCTAAAGTACTGACGATTGTTGACAGGAAAGAAGCCATCCGGACAGCTTGTATGCTGGCCAGGCCTGGTGATGTCGTGCTGGTTGCCGGCAAAGGTCACGAGGACTATCAGGAAATTAAAGGTGTTAAGCATCCGTTCGATGACAAGAAAGTCATCGCTGACATTTATTCATCCATTTCATAACATCCATTATGTTAGTACCCCTTTTTGACTATTT
>JAUZOU010000398.1 GCA_030706285.1 Bacteroidota bacterium | reverse complement strand
TTGCCATCCACATGAAAGCCATCCGGCATTTCCGTCTCCTCAAAACTCCGGTTCTGCACCAATTCAGCGTATAAGCCACCATCACCGGCATGGTTGATCTCTTCAAAAAACGCTCCATACATTGATGGTGATACAGACGCACCTTTATTCTGCAAATCAATGACGACCTTCTCTTTCGGAGAAGAGACGGCGTAGAAACTTAAACATTGCAAAAAAGAAAAACAAACGACACAAAATAATCCCTTCATATAGTTCAATGTGCAAATAGGCATTTCTCTTAATTCTAAAATTCTCATATCCAATACTATTACAATTAATATACGAATGAGATTTTTATTCTACCCACAAACAATTTACAGTAAAAAATTCAACTTCGTTCACTTTTTCTTTTATGCCCGAACTGCCTCCAGAAATTACAATGTTTTTTTCATGTGATTGATCTATTTTTACAGCCGTCTCTGCTTTTTATAAATACCTCAACCTCACGCGAAGCAAAGGAAACAGTGACGTTTTCAAATTTGGTGAAAAGTGGGATAATCGTTTTAACGGTCTACCGCATTGCTAATTGTTTTCACTGTCCGAGTTTGAACTATCTAAAATAATCGCTTATTTTACAAGCCGTTTCAAAAGAGCGTCCCTTAAAAACCCAAGATCAATTTGTCATGAAAATAAATACATCCGTTCCGTTTAACGTCACTCTTTTTGTTTTTTTCCTAAGTAGCCTGATGCCAGTAAAGGCATCGCTGACAGACGGCCTTGTCCTTCATTATGATTTTGAGACCATCTCCGGCACGTCTGTCTATGACGCTTCACACCACAATATGAACGGGACTCTTTATGGGAACCCACTGACGGTGACAGGATACAGCGGAAGCGGAGTCACGTTCCCGACGGTGACAGATTACCTGCAACTACCGCAAGGGACGGTCAACTCCCTGACCAGCTTCTCCATTACAGCATGGGTCAAACTTACCTCATTGAATGTTTGGTCCAGAATCTTCGACTTCGGTTCAGGCACTGATTACAATATGTTCCTGACACCTAGCTGCGGCAATAATGTCCGTTTTGCCATCAAGAACGGCGGTACGGAGCAGCAAATCAATACGGCCAACACGTTAACAACAAATGAATGGGTCCATGTGGCAGTCACGTTCGATTGGAATGCTCAGGCGGCGACAGGCACCGGGAAGCTATATATAAATGGTATGCTGGCCGGTACCAACGACGCCATCAGTATCAATCCTTCCATGCTCCCCCTGACCACGCAGAACTACATCGCCAAGTCTCAATACAATGATCCGGCATTAAACGGCACCATGGATGATTTCAGAATATACAGCCGGGCCCTAACCGATTCGGAAATTCTTGAACTTAATGGCTTTCCGGCGGATCTGATGGAAGCCTACAACAGCATCAACATCGCCGGAGATCTGACAAAAGTGACAAACAATCTGACCTTGCAAACGGTGACAGGTACCGGCGAATACCCCATCACATGGACATCGTCATCACCAGCCGTGGTCAGCATAACCGGTACGGTCACCCGTCCGAAATATTACGACCAGACAGTGATACTCACAGCAACAATCACAGTGATAAGGGATGGCAAGTCTGTCAAGTTGACTAAAGAGTTCAATGTGACTGTTCTTTCCACCGAAAACATCCATTGGGAATCTTTGATCTTGGAGAATGACACCTGGAAATACCTGGCCCCAACCAATGAACCATCTGCCGATTGGTATAAACCGGCTTTCAACGACGCGTCATGGAAAACCGGGCCTGGAGGCATCGGATTTGGAGACAGCGATGACAATACGGTGATTTCCACCTGCACAGCCCTGTACCTGCGCAAGCTGCTGGAGGTGGCCGATGTGAGCAAGATTGACAATCTTGTACTGGATATCGATTATGACGATGCCTTCATTTTGTATATCAACGGCGTGGAATGTGCCCGCTCTTCGAATGTCTCGAGCACTTTTCCTGCTTACAATGCAACCTTAACTACCGGCCATGAAGCCACCATGTACAGCGGAGGATCCCCGGAGCGCTACCTGTTGAAGCCTTCCATGCTCGTTAATGGAACGAACACGTTCGCCATCCATATTCTCAATCAGAATGCCAGCAGTTCGGACCTGTCTTCCAGGATCTTTATCCATGCCAGGATACAAGGTGACGGAATCCAGTACCATGAAGTACCGTCATGGTTTACAGAACCTGTCAGTTTTGAAACCAGCAACTTGCCATTCATTATGGTCAATACAAACGGGCAGACCATCATCCAAAACACCAAGATCATGGCGGACATGAAGGTATTGAATAGTTCTTCAGGAATAAACAACATAAATGATACGACCTTTGAATATAACGGTAAAATCGGCATCGAAATCCGCGGTTTTTCTTCTACCGGATTCCCCAAAAAAAGCTATACCGTAGAGACCAGAACGGATGCGACAACCAACCTGAATGTCCGCTTACTGGGATTACCCAAGGAGAATGACTGGGTATTCAATGGCCCTTACCCGGACAAGTCGCTCATGCGCAATGTACTGGCTTACCACCTGGGCAATTTGACCGGCAAGTGGTCTCCCCGTACTAAATATTTTGAACTTTACCTGAATGGAACGTACCAAGGCCTCTATATTCTGGTAGAGAAAATCAAGGTGGACAAAAACCGCCTCAACCTGGCTTCGTTGAAAGCGGCCGACACCACCGGCGACGATGTTACCGGTGGCTACATCCTCAAAATTGACCGCCCGGAAAGCACCGACATTGAGAACGTCGATTATTGGATTTCACCCTACAGAGCGTGGACGAGCTTGCAGCAGAAAGTCTATTTTCTGTTTCAGAATCCCAACGGCGAAGAGTTGAATGCGCCGCAACATGCCTACATCCGGAAATGCTTCACCGATTTTGAAAACGCCGTGTACAGTGATGATTATCAGGACAAGGTCAAGGGCTTTTACCCTCTCGTCGACCTTAATTCGTTTTTGGATTACTACATCATCAGCGAACTGTCGCGCAACCTGGACGGTTACCGCATCAGCACCTTCATGCACAAAGACAAGGACAGCAAGGGTGGAAAAATCACCATGGGCCCCTATTGGGATTACGACATTTGTTTCGGCAATGCCGACTTCTTCTCTGCCGGTCAGACAGAGGG
>JAUZOU010000397.1 GCA_030706285.1 Bacteroidota bacterium | reverse complement strand
CCTGCCCTATCAGGACCTGACCATAATGGATGCATGCCTGGCCTGTGGCGTCAGCTACCTCGATACAGCCAATTACGAGCCAAAAGACGAAGCTCATTTTGAATATTCCTGGCAATGGGCCTATCAGGACCGTTTTAAGGTTGCTGGTCTGACCGCTATCCTGGGCTGCGGTTTCGATCCGGGAGTCACAGGCGTTTGGACTGCCTATGCGGCCAAACACCATTTCGACGAAATCCATTACCTGGATATTGTGGACTGTAATGCCGGAGACCACCATAAAGCGTTTGCCACCAATTTCAATCCCGAAATCAATATCCGGGAAGTCACCCAAAAAGGCAAATATTACGAAAACGGTCAATGGATCATAACCGAACCTCATGAGATACACAAAACACTATCGTATCCTGAAGTCGGACCAAAAGAATCTTACCTAATTTATCATGAGGAGTTGGAATCATTGGTGAAACACTTCCCCACCATTAAGCGAGCTCGTTTCTGGATGACGTTCGGAGAAGAATATCTGACACATTTACGTGTGATTCAGGATATCGGCATGGCCAGGATCGACCCGATTCTGTATCAAGGGGTGGAAATCGTTCCGATCCAGTTTCTGAAGGCTGTCTTGCCGGATCCGGGAGAACTTGGAAAGGACTACACAGGCCAGACGTCCATCGGTTGTCGCATTCGTGGCATCAAAGACAGTAAAGAACAGACCTATGCCGTCTACAATAATTGCAGTCACGAAGCAGCCTATAAAGAAACAGGAGCACAAGGGGTCAGTTATACGACAGGCGTTCCAGCCATGTGCGGCGCCATGATGTTCATGAAAGGGCTTTGGAAAAAGCCAGGTGTCTTTAATGTAGAAGAATTCGATCCGGATCCATTTCTGAAAGCCTTGGCTGAAAACGGACTGCCTTGGCACGAGTACTTTAATACGGATATTGAACATTAAAAGCTTTTTGCCAACAGATTGGATCGTTTTCATGAACAGGCCGGTTATTATCTTTAAATTAATATTAATTAACGCAATATTAATAGATATTCATTCTTTTTTATCTTATCTTTGACAACAAACAAAACCTACTAGTTAATACAATACAATGGCAAAAGAAAAAGAAGCAGCTGAAGAGAAATCTCCAAACAGCGAAAAATTGAAAGCCCTGCAGGCAACGATGGAAAAAATCGAAAAGAACTACGGCAAAGGTTCCATCATGAGGATGGGTGACGAAGCTGTTGTAGATGTCGCTGTTATTTCAAGCGGTTCTATCGGACTAAACCATGCCTTGGGTGTTGGCGGTTATCCACGTGGTCGAGTCATCGAAATTTACGGACCTGAATCATCCGGTAAGACAACGCTTGCCATTCATGCCATTGCTGAAGCTCAAAAAGCAGGTGGTATTGCAGCCTTCATCGATGCGGAACACGCGTTTGACCGCTTCTATGCCGAAAAACTTGGTGTGGATGTGGAAAACCTCTGGATCTCTCAACCAGACAGTGGTGAGCAAGCGTTGGAAATTGCCGAGCAATTGATCCGGTCTTCAGCCATTGATATCCTGGTGATTGACTCAGTCGCCGCCTTGACCCCAAAAGCCGAATTGGAAGGCGAAATGGGTGACTCAAAGATGGGGTTGCAGGCACGACTTATGTCACAGGCTCTTCGCAAACTGACAGCAGCCATCAGCAAGACAAACACAACCTGCATCTTCATTAACCAATTGCGTGACAAGATCGGCATTGTCTTTGGAAATCCGGAAACGACAACTGGTGGTAATGCCCTTAAATTTTATGCCTCTGTCCGCCTCGATATCCGTCGAATCGGTCAGATTAAAGACGGAGAAGAAGCGACCGGCAACCAGACTCGTGTCAAAGTGGTTAAAAACAAGGTCGCTCCCCCTTTCAGAAAAGCCGAATTTGATATCATGTATGGTGAAGGCATCTCACATTCCGGAGAACTGATTGATCTGGGTGTCGAATTGAACATTATCAAGAAAAGCGGCTCATGGTTCAGTTACGGGGATACCAAAATTGGACAGGGACGTGAAGCATCCAAGCTTTGCATGCGTGACAATCCCGAACTTGCAGATGAAATCGAAGCAAAGATTTACGAAGCGCTCAAAGCCTTACATAATTAATTGATTCGACAAGCATAACCAAAAAAATGGCGGCCAAATAGGGTCGCCATTTTTTATAGGTCTGTCCAGCAAACGTTATTCAAAAATGCCCAGCGATTCACAATAGGCAATTTCGCCGTCAACAATAAATTGAATTTCATCGGCAGTATACGTACCGACATTATCTTTGCCGGCATTTTTGACAACGAATGCCAGTAATTCATCCATGTTTACCTCAACGATCGCATCTTCGTCGTTCATATAGCCTTTTTCTTCGTAATACTCATAAATCAGGTCAATGATGTAATTCAACTCATCATCACTGAATTTTCCTTTCAACTCTTGAGGTAATTGATTACGAATGAATTTTATTGCTACATCATCATCGTATTCAAACAAATCATCTTCGTCTGTTTTCATAGTTTCGATTAGTTTATGAATATTGATAGCCTTTCAATAATAGCTGGCAGCTTTCTCACAGACTAAGCCGGCAACTGGTTATGCTTCTTCCTTTGCTTCTTCGCTGGTCTCTTCCTTCAATGAGAAATCGGTATTACCCGTTTCGATCAATAAATTGTACCATTGAATCAGTTTCTTGATATCTGTAGGGTAAACACGTTCACGATCATAATCAGGAACAATCTCCGCAAAATAATTCCGGAGCAATTGAGTCTCTGTTTTCGGATCAATGCTCGCAACGGCACCATTTTCCTTTGCTTTCATCGCTTCAAGAATTTCTGCCAGCGGTTTATCATCTCCGGATGTGTACATGGAAACATCTCCAAGAGAAACAACTTTGTCCGTAGAATAGGCCGGCATACGTTTCTTATCAGCCAAAGATTCAACAATCAACATGTTTTTTCCCTGAGACAACACTCTGTAAAGTCCAGGTTTGCCTGAAATGGCAACAATTTTTTTTAACATATAAATAAGAGTTAATGTGTATAAAGTTTGTTTGTTGAGTTTTTCGTTAAAATGAGGTTGAGCAACTGCTGAACCTGAGGAATCAATGCGTGTGCCCCGTCATTGATGATCACATAATCAGCCCT
>JAUZOU010000396.1 GCA_030706285.1 Bacteroidota bacterium | reverse complement strand
TTACTGGATGATGGGAGACAACCGTCACAAATCGGCAGACTCCCGTATGTGGGGATTTGTTCCTGAAGACCATATTGTCGGTAAACCGATCCTTATCTGGCTATCTCTGGATAAAGACAGAAAATTGTTCGACGGAAAGATTCGGTGGAACCGTTTGTTTAGAATGGCCAATTAATCCTGCTGCCACAAGAGACAGGTTTGTCTCTGTCTAGTTGAAAAGGAAGTCTTTTTGATCGTGAAACGAGCCTGGCTGGACCAGGCACCCAAGCAAATGATCATCGACATGCGGTGTTACATCTGTCTTTAAACAAAAAATTATGATCAGATGAAAAGACTCATCTGGATACTTATATTCGCCTTTATACTGGCTATGGGCTTGCGAATGTTCGTCCTCGAATCGTTCCGGATGGAGTCGTATGCTATGGCCGGTCAGCAAGAGCCAGGGAATCGTCTGTTGGTAGAAAAATGGACGCTGGGTGCCCGGATGCCTCAATCGATCAAATGGCCTTTCCATTCAGGCTCCGGACAAGCCTATTTGGCCTTCTTTAGCCAGACTGTCCGGACACCGGGGCTTTCACAATTAAAACGCGATGAACTGGTCGTTTTCAACAATCCTCAATCGCCAAAGGAGATGCCTGTCAACCAACGTCCGGTTTTATTGAGCCGTTGTGTGGCCTTGCCAGGAGACTATGTCCAGCTAAACGGATACCACCTGTTGATTAACAAAAAAGAGCATCACCGGTCTATTGAAACGTTGTTATGCTTTTGGTTTCCTGCTTCTGGGAAAAAGGCCATCGAACACCTCGTCAAGTATCATGCCACTGAAAGGTATCTTTACCAGAAACAAGATACCGGTTTTATCTTTTTTACCAGATATGAATACCTGAAACTGATCAACGATGGTTTTCTTAAAAACCAGCTGCTCAGGTTGTACAAAACAACCTATGACCATGTCAGTACGCTTGTTCCATATAAAGGACTGCCTATCTGCTTGAACGATTGCTCCTACAAGCAATGGGGCAAACTGATCAATGCGTATGAAGGCGTCTCTCTGAAACGATTGGGGAAGGACAAGTATGCACTGAACGGAAAAGAGTCTACTTTCTATACCTTCAGGCAGGATTATTACTGGGTATTGAACGACCATCAGGGTTTCCTGAACGATTCAAGAACGATGGGTCCCATTCCCTCCAGTCATATAATCGGAAACGCCTGCCTCTTGTTGTTTTCACCAAGAGGCAAGCGTTTTCTTCAACGTATATCAAATTAATACAGACCCTCGATTTCTTCGGGCGTAATGGGCAGCCTTTTCTTTCCGGGCATACGATTGCCTGATTCTGTCACTACCACGTCGTCTTCCAGCCGGATACCACCGGTCCCGACATAGTCAAGCGCTTTCTCGTAATTCAGAAAATCAGTCAATTTTTTTTCTGACTGCCATTTTTTAATCAATGCAGGGATGAAATACAGCCCTGGCTCAACAGTCATGACAAAGCCTGGTTGCAAGCGTCTGCCCATACGCAAGCTGCTAAGTCCAAATTGCGGACTGCGACTGATTTCCTCATCATACCCGACATAATTTTCGCCGATGTCTTCCATATCGTGTACATCAAGCCCCATCATATGGCCAAGTCCATGCACCATAAACAACGCATGGGCACCTTGTGCAACCGCTTCCTTCATATCCCCTTTCATAATGCCCAGAGATTTCAGGCCTTCAGCCAGAACCAGACAGCTGGCCAGATGGACATCACGATAAAAAATGCCTGGCTTGATCAAATCAAAGGCCTTATTATTCGCGTCAAGAACGATTTGATACAATTCTTTCTGACGCTGAGTGAAGCGCCCTCCGACAGGAATGGTGCGCGTAAAATCGGACGCATAGTGGCTCAAGGATTCAGCCCCGGCATCACAAACCAGAAAATTGCCTTTTTCAAGCGTCAGACCGTGATCGTGTCCATGAAGAATTTCTCCACGCTGAGTCAGGATGGTTGGAAATGAAATACCCGTCCCTTTTGAAAGAGCCACATATTCGGCCTTGGCAGCCAGTTCTCTTTCTGTCACCCCAGGAAGGGCATTTGCCATGACGGCTTCATGCATTTTATATCCAATTTCAGCCGCTTTTTCGAGCTCGATGAGTTCTTCCGGGCCCTTTACCGAGCGAAGCGCCACGATGGCTCTAATCAACCTCTCTGATGCCTTATACTTGATCTCCTGAACAGGAATACCAAGTAGCTGCGAAAGTCTGATGGCGGTTTCCGCTCTATAGGGAGGCAGAAAATGAATCGTACGTTCCTTGGCTTTTGCCTTTTGTATGAAAGTTTCCAAGGCTTTTACAGGCATCACCGTCTCAATACCACATGTCGCTGCAATTTCCTTAAAGCTTTCTTTAGGGCCGGTCCAGATTATATCATCCATGGTTAATTCGTCGGCAAACAGGATTGTTTCACGAGTTTCCGAATCAATGGTAACAAATAATCCCTGAAGGTCGAGCCCCGCAAAATAAAGGAAATGGCTGTTTTGCCTGAACGTATAGGTGTTCTCCGGGTAATTCATCGAAACATCCACATTTCCAGGCAACAGGATAATACCTGAATCAACTCTCTCACAAAGGCGCTCACGCCTTTTGATGTAAATTTCTTTTGCAAACATGGTGGTAAATTTTGAGTTAGCACAAACGTACAAAAAAATCAGGCGAACCGTTCTCAAATCGAAGACTGATTTTCAAGTAAAAGCCTACCTTTGTGGATATTTTTTTCACCATGATACCGACCGCCCTGTTTTCTACAGCCTATTTTGGGCCTGTACAATATTACAGCCATTTATATCGATGCAGCCATCCCGTTATAGAGGCATGCGAACACTACCTCAAACAGACCTGGCGAAACAGATGCCAGATTGCCTCGGCCAATGGGCCAATGATCCTGTCTTTGCCGATCGAAAGTGAAGGGAAAAAGCAAACCGACATTAAAAATATACGGATTTCAGAACATGGGAATTGGCAACATCAGCATTGGCACAGCATAGAGTCGGCTTATTATTCAAGTCCCTATTTTGAATTTTATCAGGATGACCTAAGACCTTTCTTCGATCAAAAACCACGATTCTTAGTAGAACTCAACGAATCGATCCGGGTAAAACTGTGCGAATTGCTGGGTATTCCCGGAACTGTCCGCTTTACAACCGATTACCTGC
>JAUZOU010000395.1 GCA_030706285.1 Bacteroidota bacterium | reverse complement strand
TAGTCATGGTTGATACAACTGTAACTCAACCAACTCAAACCAGGATGGAAAAGCCTGCCGGAACAGAAATAAAACAGGTAATCGGTAAAAAAAGCCATCTCCTGCCGGAAGTGGAAGTCAAAGCCAAAGTCCCTTTCAGAAAAGAAAATGAGGGCCTTCGAGATGCCAATATTGTGATTGATGTTCCGGCGTTGATGGATGAACGGATTGATAAAGGGGAATTTGAAGCAGCAGACCTTCCGATCTTGATGTATTATACCAATCCATATTATGCCAATGGACGGTATAAAGGAAGGGATATCATCACGGTATACAACAACCGGTTTTTTTGCTGGGGATTACCTGGAAATGATACGCAGGGCAGCAGTGTCGGATCGACCTTGCTGAGAGATATCGAAACAGTCATGATCAGTGAAAAACCCGGTGTATCCCTGAAGTATGTTCCGACTGCCAGCGGAAATGAGGTCGTCTTCTTCATCTATGGCTCCTTTAAAGGCAAAGAGCCGACTGGAATCCGTAAAACCACATTTGAAGGCTATTCCAGACCAAAAGCGTTTTTCAGTCCTACCTATGAAAAACTTGAATATCCGGAAAAAGATCATCGCCGTACACTTTACTGGAATCCATCGGTTCAGACCGATAAGGATGGCAATGCTACAGTCAATTTCTACAATAGTAGTCGATGCGAACGAATGGCTATTGACGCTGAAACGGTAACGGAAGACGGAGCCATCGGGGTGCTGAGCAAATGAGAAACTGGATGTAAAAATCCGGCAGAAGGCATCTCGATTGAGCTATGACAAGGCGTCGAGCAAATGAGTCGACCTTAATAAGGCGGACGTGTTCATACGGTTTTTTTGCGTACTTTTGCGCGAAACAGCCCGACAACCAAATGGATCATGTCAACAAAAACTGGAGAGCGCTTTTTGCCACCAATTTCCTTGGAATTTTCAATGATAATTTTCTGAAACATTGCATCGTTTTTATAGCTGTGACATGGAACTTGCCTCATTGGCTGACCCAGGCACAGCTTATTTCTATTGTTTCGGCAGCATTGGTAGTGCCATACCTCATCCTTTCTCCGCTGGCTGGCCGTTGGTCTGTCATCTATTCCAAGCAGAAAGTGCTCCGTACCTTCAAATTGCTTGAACTGGCCATTATGATGATGGCCAGTGTGGCGTTTTATTTTGAATGGGTTTGGTTGTCTGTCTCGGCTGTATTCATCATGGGCATGCAAAGTTGTATGTATTCGCCGGCCAAATACGGCTTGATTCGTGATGTGGGTGGCGCTGAAGGCGTCTCTTTCGGTAGCGGCATTTTTGAAACCATGGCGTTTTTGGGCATTCTGCTTGGTACGGTAGCAGCCAGTTATCTCTCGGATCATTATACCAAATGGGTTGTTTTTGCACTTTTCATCGGCGTTGCGATAGCTGGGTATCTGACCAGCCGTCAACTGAATGTGACTGAACTTCCGGAAGAAAAGGAAAACCTTGGTAAGGCAAATCCTGTCCGGTTTATGCTGGACTCTTATCGGTTTGCTGCGCGCCACAAGTATATTAATTGCGGAGTCCTTGGTGCTTCCGTTTTTTGGTTGATCGGTGGAATGCTCCAGATGAACATGGTGATTCATTGTGTCAAGACACTCGGCACTTCCAACACAACAGCCGGAATCGTGCTCGCTTGTGCCGCTGTCGGGATTGCCTTGGGCTGTACATTGGCAGGATTGGCTGCAGGAAGACGTGTCAGACCAGAGATGATACCTGTCGGATTGACCGGGATGATTGTTTGCCTCGCACTGTTGATCCTGTTTAATCCTCCCGTCATCGTTTGTGCGATATTGATTTTTTGTCTGGCATTTATGGGAGGAGTCTTTGAAGTGCCATGCCTGGCCTTGGTCCAACGGGCCGACATCGGACGGGAATTAGGAAATATGGTCGCTTATCTGAATTTTACCACGTTTTTATTCGTGTTGTTTGGAACGGTACTGTTTTCGGTAACCACACTGCTGACGCACGACAACAGTCTGGCTGTATTTGGTGTGATCATGGCGGTTTGTATCCTGATGCTGTTATTTTATGCTGTCCGCTATCCGGAATTTTTCAACATCAGAAAGAAAGATTGATCAGAGGTTTTTGATCAGCACATCGTTCATTTGGCCGGAGATGTTTTTTTCCACCTTCAACAGGGCTTTCCAATGTGAGTTGTACAGCATCTCGGTATCCAACTTGAAATCTTCACTGCCACGCTCAAACAAGCGTTCAACCAACATCCCAACCGTCAGTTTATTGATATCGACAGCAGGCAGAAAGGCAATAGAGCCTTTTTCATTGAAACTGTTCGTTTCAGATATGATACGCAATTCGAGCAACGTATTCAGTACGTTATTGGTCAGCCTTGTCGGAATCTGATATTCAGCTGAAATTTCATTGGACGTCATCGGTCCCTTTTCTTCCATGAGCCGTTTGCATAGAATGTTCATAATCAATATACTGACAAAGTACTGGTATCGATGGCTGACATTTTTGCTTTCGTTCTCAAAATAAAAATTCTGCACATTTTCCGCCGCAAACGCTATTTCTGCCCCAAACAAAACAATAGTCCAGGAAAACTGCAACCACAACAGAAACAACGGAATGGCAGCAAACGTCCCGTAAATAGCATTATAACGGCTTACCCAAATCTGACCGCTAATGTAGATGTACTGAAAAGCCTGGAATGAAAATCCGGCAATCAACCCGGCCAGTACGGCATTCCGGAATTTAACCTTCGTGTTTGGGATCAAAATGTACAATAGTGTGAATCCAAACCAGCAAATAAAGTACGGGATCATCGTCATGAAGGCATTCAGAATCGGGCTCAGCAGCACCAGAAATTTGTTTTGAGCCAGTGCCGTATGCAGATAAACGGAAAAGCCGCTGGAAAGGATCAGTAGCGTAGGCAGCAACAGCATGGTGGAAAGGTAATCGCTTAAATGTCGCGTCAGGCTTCGCTGCGACTTAACCTGAAAAATGTCGTTGACAGCTACTTCGATGGATTGCAGGATGGTCCAGACAGATGAAATCAAAAAGACAATGCCGATACCGATGACGATACCGCTGGTGGCAACTTCCAGATATTTCTGGACAAAGCCGAACAACATTTCCAGCAAATTGGTCTGTCCCGGGAAAATTTTGGTAAGCTGGTTTTCGATCATTTCCTGAAAACCGAATCCTCTGGCTATGCCGATAATAATGGCAAC
>JAUZOU010000394.1 GCA_030706285.1 Bacteroidota bacterium | reverse complement strand
CCTCTGTTATAAATGGGAATGCTCAGGCTTAATCCGAGAGACTGACCAAGATTGTTATTCAATTGATTGATGTAACTGCTGGATGAACTGCCATAGTGGCCGGTTTGTATTCCTGCTGAGAGAGACAGGTTAGGCAAATACGAACTCTTTGCTTTTTCAAGGCTCAGCTGTGCTACGTCAATGGAAAGATTGCCGCTTTTTATCTCTGGCATGACGTTCAAGGCAGTCTGATAGACATCCTGTTTCGATGGAAGTGGTTTAATGACATCTTCGTCTTTGATTTCCGGCAGACTGATATCAAATTCGTCGGTCATGTCTAATTCCAATAGTTGCTTAAGGGTTAGCTTTTTGCTATCCAGCGCATTCTGAGCTGTAACGATGTTGTACAGATCGCTGCTATACTGCGCCTTTACCTGGCTGAAATCAGCGTTCGCAATACTTCCGGCTTTCAGCCGATTTTCACTCAGAGAAACTTGAGCTTTCGCCGTTTCTGCTGTTCGTTGGGCCATTTCCAGATTTTCATGAGCATAAAGCAGTTCGAGATAGGCTTCTGTAATGGCAACAACAATGGAATTCTCCGTTTCTTTGGCACTCAGTTCGGATAATTGGGAACGCAATTGATTTTGTTTGATGGTTTTATAGCTGCTCAGCCCGTCAAATAATGTCATATCTGCATTAATCGAATAGCCCGAAGTGACGGATGTATTGTTGAGATAGGAGCCGTCAACGTTTTGAACCTTACCACTCGACAAATTCAGATTACTGCCGGCACTGACACTTGGCAATAAGGCTTCTTTGCTTTGCTTCAGATCGATGGCGCTTTCCTGAATGGTAATCCTGGCTTTTTGTACCTGGATGTTGTTTTTACGTGCATAATCCAGACATGTTTTCAGATCCCAAAGCGATGGCTTTTGCGGGGCTGTTACCTGACCGGACATCCATGTTGCGCCTGATAATAACAGGCAGATAATACATACTTTCAATTTCATAGTTTTCTGATTGAACATTAAACTGGTTACCTATCTGCAACCTAGGTTATGCAAAAATAGGTGCCATGTATCTTTTAGAGGCCTGAACATCGCCTAGGTTGATTTTTTATCGGTAAAAAACAAGAAAATGAAGGGGAAATGAGCTAATCGTTCCGTTTATCTGTGAAAAAAAAAGTCCGGCACAAAATTGTACCAGGCTTTTTCCATCTATTTTATCTGTTCGTAACTGATTATAAAATCAGTTCGTTGCCAACTTTTCGAGCCCTCTCCGGTTTATCAAGATTGATACCTTTGGCAAGGCCTATTTCAATCAGCAGGTTCCAGCCGGCACAAAGTAGCACGTAGGGTTTAAACTCACCTGCCGATGGTATCCTGATGGTTGCAAATGGCGTATCCCGGTCAGCAATAGCGACAAGTTTCAATCCAACGCCCTTTGCCAACACTTCCTGGAATTTCAGGATCTCTTCTTCAATCGGATCTACGATAATAACAAGATCATTCGGGTCCATCACTTCTTCAATGCCATGGGCTGCATAGGTGCCCTCCAGATAGTCAGACTTTTTACGGGTGATTTCGTTTGTTTTCAACGTGAGCTCTTCAGCAACGCCATCGTTGTAACCGGCAAAATAAATTGTCTGTGCCTTGACGGCATAGTCTGTGATTTCTTTCGGAATCGGCAGTGACAATGCTTGTTCGATCAGGGCCGGCAATTTGGCCAGTTCGGCAGACTTATCTTTGCCAAGGATATTCCAGAGAATTGATTCATAGAACAACGTTTGTTCGACAACGCTTTTGGTCGCAGCAACGGCTTGTTCCCATCCGCATTGAAGGACCCATGTTTTCCGGCATTCTTCTTCAAGCATGGTCCCTGTGTTTGCACATAAGCCAAAACAATTCCGGTGTCCTTTCTCTTTCAGTTTTTTGGCCAACAGCACGACTTCTTTAGTTCGTCCGGAGTTAGAAGCACAAAATACGGCAAATTTGGACAGGTCGTACTGGGCACTTTGACGAGAACCATCCGTGCTGACAGAAAGGTCCATCCCCCAGGTCAGTGCTTTGCGAATGGCATTCTTGGCAGGGAAAATGCGACTTGAACCTTCACCGGTCAGGAAGAGCCTGCCAATTTCCTGAATCGTTTTTGAAACCTCTTTTGTTTGAGCCGGGTTAAATTGCTTTACCGTTTGGACGGTTTGCATCATTTCCTGCACGAGGGCAAACTTTGCATATTTCGGATCTGTAAGGTTCATGGTATGTGTGTTTAATGGTTGATTATCGGTTGATATTCTTTAATCCGGTCACTTTTTCTTTGAATGTTTCATTGTCTTTTCTGGTTTGCAGGATAAAGCTGTTGTCTTCGATTGTCCCAATCGCGGCAGTCATTTCTTCCATGTTTTCGAAAGTGATCTGACGGAAATGATTTGTGTAATCCTTTTCACGGGTAATATAAACCTGGTCGGTAATAAATTGTTGTATGTCTACCGCCTTATTCAAAGAGGCTTTCCATTGTTCGACAGATAGTTTATCGGTATCAAGCAACTCACAGAGTAGAGCATAGGCGTGTTTCTGCTTATCAGCCGGATAGGTTTCCCATAACTGATCATATCTGTCATGAATATCTTTCCATGAATTCAAACTTCCGTTGACGATGTCCGAACGCAGTTGATCACAGGCTTGTTTTTGCATCAACTGTCCACCCAGGTTGACCCAATTCGCTTGGCGTTTCCCCTTCAACTCAGCATGCATGCTTGAAAGTGTCGCTGCTGAATGTTTGTCAAAATAAGCGATCAGATTTATCATCGCATAATGGAATAGCATGTCCCTGTAAGCGTGATATGCCTTGTATGGCTTTAAAATCAAGACCTGGCGCTTGCTTTTTTCCATTGCTTCACCCTCAACCTCCAGGCTGTTTACGACATCCGGATTTCCTGTCAATAACGATCTGCCAATTTGAATGAGTGCTGCGTCAGTTTTTCCTTCCATTGAGCAGCCTTGTTTTTTTAAACTGGCTTTGGCTGTCCACAATTCAAGCAAGTTCATCCCCGAAAGGATTTCTTCTATGGTATCAGGGGCATAGGCATCGAATTCAATGTGCTGAATCTTGTGAAAACGTTTGTCTCGTTGCTGATATTTGGAGGCATTTCTTGCAAGTGCGTACATATTGTACATCCACCAGAAAGCAGGCATCACTTCCAGTCTGTCTTTTGACAAGTTGTTGTTCACCAATGAAAATGGCATCTTGATATCCAGTTCAGCCGG
>JAUZOU010000393.1 GCA_030706285.1 Bacteroidota bacterium | reverse complement strand
GCCATCAGGATAAACATTTTGACAGAAATAAATCAATTCAGCTTAAATTGTCAACACGTGAAACACATTCATGATTTCACCAAGCATATTTCTTGCAGATTAAAAAAATATGTTTCATATTTGTAGAACGAATTCTTCTGATCCAAGAAATCTTATTTTATGTTGAAAAAAACTAATTATGAAGACAGCTGAAGTTCTGGCGAATCTCAAGCGCCGTTTCCCGAACGAACCTGAATACCATCAGGCCGTTGAAGAAGTATTAATGTCCATCGAGGAGGAATACAACAAACATCCTGAGTTTGACAAAGCCAATTTGATCGAGCGCCTCGTTATTCCGGACCGGATTTTCTCTTTCCGTGTCAATTGGTTGGATGATCAAGGTCACTACCAAACGAATATGGGTTATCGCATTCAACACAACATGGCCATTGGTCCCTATAAAGGTGGTATCCGGTTTCACTCTTCCGTTTATCCGGGCATTCTAAAATTCCTGGCTTTCGAGCAAACATTCAAGAATGCGCTGACAACGCTGCCGATGGGTGGCGCCAAAGGTGGTTCCGACTTTAACCCAAAAGGTAAATCTGAGGCTGAAATCATGCGCTTCTGCCAGGCTTTCATGTTGGAACTCAGCAAATACATCGGCCCTGACACGGATGTTCCTGCTGGCGACATCGGCGTAGGTGGCCGCGAAGTCGCTTACATGTTTGGCATGTACAAAAAACTCCGTAATGAACATACTGGTGTGCTGACAGGCAAGGGTATGGAATTCGGCGGATCACTGATCCGTCCTGAAGCAACCGGTTACGGGAACATCTACTTCCTGATGAATATGCTGAAACGTAAAGGCATCACAGACCTTAAAGGTCAGGTAATTGCTATCTCCGGTTCGGGCAACGTTGCCACCTATACGGCTGAAAAAGCCCTCCAGTTAGGAGGCAAAGTCGTTACACTCTCCGACTCCAATGGCTACATTTATGATCCGGACGGGATCGATAAAGAAAAGCTCGATTTCGTGTTTGAACTGAAAAATGTTCAACGTGGCCGCATCAAAGAATATGCCGAAAAATATGGTTGCAAATACGTTGAAGGTGCCCGTCCATGGGGTGAAAAATGCACCATCGCGTTGCCAAGTGCCACACAAAACGAGCTGAACGGCGAAGACGCTAAAAAATTGATCGCGAACGGTGTGATTGCCGTTTCGGAAGGAGCGAATATGCCTTCCACGCCAGAAGCTGTCGATGCCTTCATTGCCGCGAAGATTCTTTACGCTCCTGGCAAAGCTGCCAATGCCGGTGGTGTTGCAACATCCGGGCTGGAAATGACTCAAAACTCCATCCGCCTTGCCTGGACGAGAGAAGAAGTTGATCAGCGTCTGCAAACCATCATGTCTGACATCCACACGGCTTGCGTGAAATACGGTAAAGAACCGGACGGCTATGTCAACTATGTGAAAGGCGCCAATGTGGCTGGATTCATGAAAGTAGCCAAAGCCATGATGGCACAAGGTGTCATTTGATTAAGTCCTAGCTTATTGTTCATCGAGTAGGAGGAAAACGAAGGCGTTTTCTTCCTACTTTCGTTTCTTCCAGCTTCTTACGCAGCTTGCGTACCATATCCACCGAGCATAAACAAGCAGATTACCCGGACACGCCGCTTCACTACCTGATCCTATCCATCAATCGACGAATCGTTGATCTAATAGTTACGATTTTTCTCATATCGGCACTGAGCTCTGCTCTGTTGCCGAAGCTTCATCAACACAGTGCTCTGTCATTGTTTCAGGAACTTCGTGACATACGATCTGCCTCCGGCTGTCACCTTCAGCAAATAAAGGCCCTTCGGCAAGTTGTCCACAGCAATTCTGACATCCTTGTCACGACTCTGCATACGATTGACCACCGTCCCCTGAACTGAATACAACTCAATCGACATAGGCTGATTTCCCAAACCTGAACACGATAGATAAAGTGTTTCGCTAACCGGATTCGGATAGATCATAAATGTAAAGACTTCTCCCAGAGACTGATCTAGCGCTGTTTCCAATACATCAGCCTTTTGGAGATACCAAAGTTGGTTATCATAGCCACTGGCCTTGACATCCCATTCGATAAAGCCTGTCCCATTGGCACTTGAGCCACCACTGTTGTCTGCCGTATAGCCATCCTGCACACTTTCCAGGAAATAAGCGGAGGAAGTCGTCGACGGAACAATCTTCCATTGCTGTGTTGGAATGGCGCTATCTGGTTTGACCTGAGTCATGTTGTTGCCATGGCCATTCGCCTGAATTGCCAATCCCGAATACCGGTTGACAAACCGAAAAATGTTATCGCGAACTGGCAGAATGCTCCATTGCTGGCTCAATTGACCGTCTAACGGATTCCACATGACCAGTTTGGTGTTTTCGGCTGTGCTTCTGCCGTTGATATCAACCACATTGCTGGTTTGTCTGTTCATAATCAGGTAGTAGAAGGCCCCTGCTACAAAGGGTTCTGCTGGTCGTTCCGGTTCTCCAGGAACGGCCAGCGGAAGATTGGCAGTCAGGAATTTTTCCCGTTCAGACAGGAAATCCTTCAAATAGTAGATACCCTGAATATACGTTGGGAACAAGCTGTATTCCAGATAGACTCTTGTGCTCAAAACCGGCCATCTGGTAAAATTTAACTTTTGAGAGGCATCCAGTTGTAAACGAAGTGAATCAACATACGTATTCAGATGATCCAGCAAACCTTTTTTTACCAAATCAGACCAGCGACGATTAATCGCCCGGACAAACCAACCATCGCACCAATATTGCTTCACCCAGGTTTTAGGATCAAAGGCTGATTGATACATATACTTGTCGATAGTGTTTCCCATGCGGGTATCATTGCAAAAAGCGATGTCATAATCCCACAACGGACCAAAATAGAACCGCTGATCATTACGGAACTTATAGATATTCGTACTCCAGAAGCAATCCGGATTAGCTGTGTATTCGCTGGCCAGGTACCAGTCAATCAATGATGTCGTATCCACCATGGCCCGGTAGCCTTTTGCTGGATCGTCAAAAGAGGCAGACAGCAATGTATTTTCAAAAGATTGAGTAAATTGGGTAATGTAGGTCAATTGCTGATCATTAATATCCTCATCATCCGGATATTTGACCGTGACCGGCATACCATTAGCGGTTTTAAACCAGACCTGTTCGCCGGAAGCAAAACCATCGACTTCCAACAAATAGCCACCGGAAATATCAGGCTCCGTTGTCAT
>JAUZOU010000392.1 GCA_030706285.1 Bacteroidota bacterium | reverse complement strand
GGTTTTATGACGATGTACCTGCTCACCAAAACGAACCTGTTCAAAACAGCCATTTCTCATGCAGGCATCAGTGCCATTTCCAGTTACTGGGGTGAAGGATTCTGGGGCTATTCTTACAGCGCAGCCGCCTCGACTGGCAGCTGGCCTTGGAATAATCCGGCACTGTATGCCGAACACAGTCCGCTGTTCAATGCCGACAAAATCAATACCCCCCTTCTATTGCTTCATGGTACCGAAGACACCAATGTGCCAATCGGAGAAAGCATCCAGATGTATACCGCCCTGAAAATTCTCGGTAAAGAGGTACAATTTGTCCGTGTCCTGGGTGAAAATCACGGCATTGTCACTTATGAAAAGCGGAAAGAATGGCAACGGACTCAGATGGCTTGGTTTGCCAAATACCTGAAAGGGGACGATCGCTGGTGGAATGCCTTATATCCGTCAAGTGTGCTGGAAAAATAAATTGAATTTATTTCAAAAACAAAATTTTAATGTATATTTAGTGCAACCTAACAGGCGACTATGAGAGTACTGCTGCTGACTATTTCTCTCGTATTGATTCAGGCGGCTACTTCTGCAAACAACCGTCAGTCTAAAATAGCCTCAGTACCATTCGAGGTGGTTGGGACGTATGTCGTCGTAAAGGTATACATCAACCATTCCTCCTCCCTTCATTTCATCCTGGATTCAGGACTCGGAGCCACCATCATTACGGAATTGATGGCAGAGGACAGTCTTGAACTTAACTACACGGAGCGAACCACCTTAAAAGGCCTTGGCAATGGAAAGGTTATTGAGGCGATGATCAGTCGTGGAAACACGCTTCAAACCGGCCGGATGAAGTTCGTTAACCAAATGGTCAATTTCTTATCCGAAGATGTGTTCAACTTATCTCAGTACACAGGCAAAAAAATCAATGGGCTACTTGGCTCGGATTTCTTTCAGGACCAGGTGGTCAAGATCGATTACGATACCCAGCACATTACTTTCTATGAAAGCAGCTCTTTTGAAGTGCCGGCAGGTTACATCGCCATTCCGTTGACGCTTAAGAACAATAAGATGTATGCCAGATTGCTGGCTTCTGAAGGACAAGGTAAACCTGCCGAGGTGCTGATGCTCATCGACACAGGGGCAGAATTGGCTGCATGGTTCCGTTCTTATGGTTCAAATGCCGTTCCAATACCGGACAAACGGGTCTATGGATATATCGGTCAGGGACTTAACGGACAAATCGAAGGCTATGTCGGCCGGTTGAACAAACTATATTTCGGTGGACACTGTATTCACAATCCAATCGTTTCGTTCCCTGATTCGGCCTGCTTATCTGAAATCGTTCAGGCTCCTGACCGGGACGGCACAATCGGCAGTCAGCTTCTATGCCGGTTCAACCTGATTTTCGACGAACCAAACGAAATGCTTTACATCAGACCGAATCATAATTTCAAGAAGCCCTTCCGTTACAACATTGCCGGCATTGAAGTGATCAGCCAGCCGTTCTTTCCAAAACTGCCTGAAGTCTATTATGTCTGGAAAAACTCTCCGGCCGATCAGGCAGGCATAAAGCCAGGTGACCTCATTTTAAACGTCGATGGGCTCAACGGCTTTGATGCTGACATCAATGCTGTCAGGCTTTATTTCACAAAGACTCTAAAAAAGCCGGTTTCAGTGACTGTACTGAGAGACGGCGCCTCCATACAGTTGAAACTGGATGTCAGCCGGTCTCTTTGAACGATCTCAATGAAACACAGCAGCCGTTTTTAGCTCGATCAATTTTCCGAAAGCCGCCAACTTTGTCTTTTCGATCTGTGCTGAATTACCAACGATCATCCAGGCAATCGGCCGGCCTTTCACATACTGATCGTAAAACGAACTGATGTTGGTTATATCCATACCTGGAGCTGCTTCTGCAAGTTCCTTATTCGGATCACTTAGAAATCCATTGGATTTCAAGCTGGCAATTTGGGTTGAAATGGTCCTGAAATCCGGATATTTGTTACGGGCTGCATTGATCATGTCAAACCGGCATGTTTCCACCCGTTCGGCTTTCAAAGGCATTTCTCTGACCATTGAATCCAGCAAGCCCATGGCTTCGATGGTTTTATCGCACTGAGTGGAAAGCATCATATACAGAGAACCAGGTTGACCGGACCGGATGAAAGGAGCCAGTTCATACACTGCACGGACCCTGTATGCCAACGACCTGAATTCACGGATTTCCTGAAACAACAGACTGCTCATGGAACCGCCAAAATAATTATTGAACAACGTCGCCTCATGACGCGATGTCCGATCAGGGTTAACTTCACCTTTGACATACCCGTAAACGATGCTTTGAGAAGCCTTCGGATCATTGATCAGATAAACAACCGGTTCGTTAACCGGCTGCAGGTCAAAACAAACCGGATTGTTGGAAGGTATGGTGCATGTTTCCGGTGACAAATATTTTTTAACCAGTTCTGCAACAACTTCGACCGGCTGGTTTCCGCAGTAATGCATATGGCAGGCTACCTGCGTCACCGCTTTGAATTCACCGACAAGATCTGTTGCTTTCAGCTTCTTTAATTCTGCCATGGAAAAGCGGTTTAACTCATCCGAATTATTCCCGAATTTGACCTTGTGAAACAGTGCTTCAGCCACAATATCCGTAGACTTCCGTTCAGACTTTTCCACCACTTTCCGCTCATCAATAACGGTCTTCAATTGCTTCTTATCGGGTTTCACCCGGTTAATGAACTGATTGGCCAAGGCCAATGTCGCTTCCAATTGTTGATCAAACCCGGAAAGCGTTATCGTGAAGGTTTCCGGTGATGATTCAAAACTCATGGTGCTGCCCAATTGCTGCAAACTCTTTCTGAAATCCTGAAGTGACAAGCTATCCGTCCCCAAATAGTTCAGAATGGTACTTGCCGGTGCAATCAGCCTGGATTCCCTGGTGCCTTTGCCATAATTCAATTTAAGGGTAAAGATATCGTTCAATGGATTCTGTGTAACATACAACGTCGCTTGAGAAGCCAGTTTGATGGTCTTGACATCTTTTTCAAAATCCAGGAAACGTGGGGCAAGCGTATCGACAGGAACTGATTCAAGCGCTTTGGCATACGCTGATTTCGCTTCTCTGTTCGGAGGCACGATGGGTGCAAATCCTGGTTTCTGCAATTTATCTTTTGGATAGCTGCCTGTTTTTTTAGTCAATGATAAATAGTTCTCATTCAAATAAGTATTGGCCACTTTTACGATATCGTCTTTGGTAAGGGACTCGATGCTCTGAACAT
>JAUZOU010000391.1 GCA_030706285.1 Bacteroidota bacterium | reverse complement strand
CAGGTAAATTTAAAGCCTGTCGAGATACGAATAACGCCTTTATTTCCTATTTTTGAGCCTTCATTCAAGTTTTGACAAGATGCTGAAACAACTGGTCTTATTGCTGTTGCTGATACCGATGACCGTCTGTGCCCAAAACATAGACATTGATTTACTCAAGCAAATCAATTCGACGGAAGCAGAACCATCAGACCCATTTTTCAAAGCCATATCCGGCACTCATGTGATCGTTGTCAGCGGCGTTCCTCTTGTGCTAGGCGTTGCCGGGCTGATCGGAAAAGATGAAGCAATGTGTGTTTCTGCACTTGAGGTAGGGGCTGCCTCCGCCGTAAACCTGGCTGCTACATATCTGCTGAAATACTCGGTTGACAGGCCTCGTCCCTTTGAGACGTACCCGAACGAGATCCTGAAAAAAGCGAGCGGAGACGGCGGATCCTTTCCTTCAGGACACACTTCATCTGCCTTTGCTACAGCAACGTCGCTTAGCCTAAACTACCCGAAATGGTACATCATTGTGCCATCGTATGTTTGGGCAGGGACAGTCGGTTACGCCCGGATGCACCAGGGCGTGCATTACCCCAGTGACGTGCTGGCCGGTGCCCTGTTGGGTGCCGGTAGTGCCTGGCTCACCCACAAAGTCAACAAATGGCTTCAGACCAATAAATATCAAACGAATTATGGGATCCACTTCTAAAAGCATGCAACACGTTTTCAGTCCCAGGCGGGTGTTTAAAAGTTTTGGCTATGCCATCACCGGACTGAAGGATATGTTAAGAACCGAACAAAACGCCAGGTTTCATCTTGTCGTCTCCATCTGCGTATTGATTGCCAGCGCCCTGTTCCATCTTTCCGGAACGGAATGGTGCATCGTCTTGCTGTGCATCGCGCTGGTTTGGGCAGGCGAAGCGTTTAATACAGCCGTTGAAACCATCACAGACCACCTCTTTCATGAATTCAACGAAACAGCGCGCATCATCAAGGACGTATCGGCAGGAGCCGTCTTTGTTTGCGCCATGATTTCAATCATCTGCGGCATCATTATCTTTCTGCCAAAGATCCTCAACTGGCTATTTTAAAGAGGTTTCACAACGTCGGTACTACCTGCTTAATGGTGCCATCCTCATTGAATTCCAGCTTGTCGATGCAGACTTCCCGGTTGTAGCCGGCGGCATCTCCCATCTTAATGCCGTAAGGGCGATTAAAGCGGTGATAAACGATGTACCATTCATCCTTTCCAGGCACTTGAAGAATGGAATTATGGCCGGTACCATATATACCCTTAGCCGTATCCTTTGCAATCACCAGATTATGTTCCGGTACGATGATCGGACCGACCGGTGATTTCGAAGTCCCATAACGGACCCGGTAATTTTCACTTCTCGTATCGTCTTCGGACCACAGGAAATAATAAATACCCTTTCTGAAGAAAACATAAGAGCCTTCACGGAATGTTTTATCGGGGGTGATTATCCTGGTCGTATTCGGACGAATCGAGACCATATCCTTGTTCAGTTCTGCTACAGCCATATAGCCATTTCCCCAGTACAAATAGTTTTTACCTGTTTTGGGATCTTCGAACACATCCTGGTCGATTTGCTGTCCTCCCCTGACTCCTTCCGGTTTCTGATCGATGAGCGCTTTTCCCGAATCTTTAAACGGTCCGGTCGGATTGTCAGAAACCGCCACACCGATTTTTTGGGCCGCCGAAAAATAGAAATAATAATGATATTTCCTTCCGGATTTCTTTTCAATGATACAGGGAGCCCAAGCGTTGCGGTTTGCCCAGCTCACATCTTTCTTCAGGTCCAGAATGATCCCTTCATCCTTCCAGGTTTTCAAGTCAGTCGAAGAAAAGGTCTTGAAATAATACCCGGCCCAATTAGTAAAGCCGTCGCTAGTCGGGTAAATGTAGTATTTATGGGTTTTGTTCGAATAAAGGACCTCCGGATCAGCATAATAGCCTTCCAGCACCGGATTGTTGGGTGCACCGGCAAATGCGGCCGGTTTTCCCCAACGGGACAACAGCGCATTCAACTCATTCCTTGTAATGGGCATCACTGTCCCGTGTCTGGGATGGAAATCCATCGTCACTTGTTCATCAATCACTTTAAACCGGTCAAAATCACTGGTTTTGGTAAACTGATAGGAGCCTTTCCCGTATATATCGTACATAAGAATGTACTCATCCGACTGATTCAGCTTGAACACCCCTGCTCCTTCAACCGCCTCATTTGTCTGCTGCAGGTAACGGGTACCTTCCTGCCATTGTCCTGAGGTCAACGAGGCTGAGGTCGCCATCTTAATGCCGGAGCCGCCCTCACTTTGGGTTTTGTAGAACAAATGATACACGGAATCCTTGAACACAATATCAGGATCGATGCACGTCTGTTTGTTTTGCGGAATAAAAAGCGGTTGGGGCGTACTTTCCAGATCCGAGAAATCGGCATTGGCATACGCATAATAAAGGATATCCGGCCCGCTGCCGTGTTGCATTGACCAGTAAACCATATATTTTCCGGCTGCCGGATCGTAGATGGTCTGAGGAGCCCAGACTCTTTTCAGGTCCTCATTTCCGGGGAAACGCTGCTGAATGTTAACCACCGACGTTTTCCAGTTGATCAGATCGGTCGACTTCATCAACACCATGGCTCTGTTGGAATCCCATCCTTTTGAGCAAACCATATCGGTCGCTACCATATAAAACGTGTGGCCATCAGCTCCACGCAGAATATGAGGATCCCGCACCCCTCCGGTGGAACTGATCACCCTGGAATCCAATACCGGCTGATTGTTGTTTAACGCATAGTAATGGTAGCCATCACGGCTGACGGCAAAATGGATGGATTCATCCTGATTGCTGTTCCCTGTAAAATAAGCAAACAGATAAGCGACTTCATCCTTATCTTTCACGACAGAAACAGATTGTTGGGCCATCAACGATGAAAAGCTGAACAGTAGCAAGCCAATAAACGATTGTTTTGAAATCATAGTCTGAATTGAATAAGTTGACAAAGTACAGCCCTATTACGAAGTCATTCTACCTAATTGACAGGCAGTTGGGTACATTAACTTCAAAACAGGTCCATACTGAACAGCAAAGATAGGTAAAAGAAAAAAGAGATAAAAACGGCCGTTAACAGATCACGCGGCTGTCATCACACAGCCATCGCCAGGATTAACCACTTGGCACCCCGCCCAAACAAAGTCATTCGTTGGAAAAAACAACGAACAAACAATTATTTTTAGTAAAAAAAAGTCGTAAGAACTTGCAAAACCGAAATTTATCCGTTT
>JAUZOU010000390.1 GCA_030706285.1 Bacteroidota bacterium | reverse complement strand
GATACAAATTTTTCATCATTCTCCAATTTGGCAAGTGGCGCTTGCCAAATTGGGCTATTAGTATTTTCTTCAATTTTGGCAAGTGGCACTTGTAGAAATGGAAAACCAGGGTACTCATTGGCAAAGCGTTTCATGTTACGCAGATTCCTTTCAGAATAACCGCATTCTCCTTTGTAACGTTTTTGCAAATCGGCCGAAAGAAGATTAATAATCTGAGCACCCCAACCTTGTGCTTCCTGCTTTTGAAGAATTTCTTTTCCTATCGTAAAATAGAGTTGCAATAAATCAGCATTAACTTTCAGCGAAGCTTGTAACCTGGCTGTTTCAATGGTGGTACAAATATAGCTTACCCACAATTGATAGGCTTCGTTCGAAAATTCAAGAGAATTTACGATTGTTTTGGGAGGAGTAGTATTTTCCATCATTTTTTATTTGCATATAGATTTAAGACATTCGAAGCCGGTACCTTTGTCGCTTTCGGAAAAAGACTGTTGGCGAAATTTGTTCAGAACCGCTTGGAGGAGTTAGCATAGGAGTTGTTTTTTACAGTATTATGCAAATATTAGGAAAATCCGCGAAAGTTTTAATTTAAATTAATAAAATGTAAAATTATAATCTAATAGTTCAATACTTTTATCCGTGTAAGCTGAGCATTCTTGCGGCTGAGAAATTTATAATGATGTTACATTGTCTGTGAACTTTTTATTTAGCTTTCCAGAAGCTATGATACCCTCTATTGCCCATCACATGAAAGCCTGGTTCAGCCTTGCTGTCAGTGTGAAAGGAACATTTTTTCGTGGCAAATCCAGGTTCGCAGGATGGACTTTGAGATGAAAAATAAGGCTGTCTCTTTCCAGAAACAGCCTTGCTCATACAAATTTGGTCCGTTGGACCTCAATAGTTTTCCTTCATGATTTCGAAATAGGCCTGCGGGTGGAGGCAGGCGGGGCAGGTGTTGGGCGCCGATTTGCCTTCATAGATGTAGCCACAGTTGCGGCATTGCCATTTCGTTTCGCTGATCCGGTCGAACACCTCGTCGTTTTCAATGTTGTCGAGCAGTTTCAGGTAACGCTTTTCATGACCGGCTTCGGCTTTGGCAATGGCGCGGTACATAACCGATACGTCCTTGAACCCTTCAGCTTCTGCTATTTCGGCGAATTTCGGATACAGTTTGGACCATTCTTCATTTTCACCGGCTGCAGCTGCTTTCAAGTTTTCTGCCGTTGTGCTGATGATACCGGCGGGATAGCTGGCTTTGATTTCGACCATACCGCCTTCCAGAAACTTGAACATCCGTTTGGCGTGTTCTTTTTCCTGATTGGCCGTTTCTTCAAAAATGGCGGCAATTTGTTCATAACCTTCCTTTTTTGCCACGCTGGCAAAATAGGTGTAACGCATACGGGCCTGAGACTCACCGGCAAAGGTGGTCAGCAGGTTTTTCTCTGTCTGGGTTCCTTTGATGCTTTTTTCCATTTTCTTCAGTATTTAATTGATTCGTTTGAAAATCGGATGATTTACCTGCCTCATGATTAATCTCTATGGGTCGAATTCTCCGTCCCATAGGGCGGTATCAGGGTCCAAAACTTGCCCTGGGGCACAGCCCTTTTAACGTGTGCAGTGTTTCAAAGATAGAAAAATTCTGATAGAAAAAGTTGCTTCTATGAAAAAAGATGTTGAATCAGGATTTTAACGCCAATGCCGATCAACACGATGCCGCCGACCAGTTCGGCAGGGATCCGGATCTTGTTGCCGATCGTACAGCCGGCCAATAGCCCGAGTAACGAAATGAAGAAGGTGATGCTGCCGATGATCAAGGCAGACAGGTATGGCTGGAAATTAAGGAAAGCAAACGAAATACCCACCGCCAGGGCATCGATGCTGGTCGCCAGGGCCAATGTCAGTACGACAGACAATTTCCAGGGATCCAGCGTTTTTTTCGTCTGATCGTCACCCTTAATGTATTCGACAATCATTTTTCCGCCCAATATTAGCAAAATGACAAACGCGATCCAATGATCGACACCACTGATGTACCGGCTGAACGTACTGCCGGCATACCATCCGATCAAAGGCATCACTCCCTGGAACAGTCCGAAGAAGAACGCGATCCGGAAGAATGGCCAGGGTTGTACCCGCTTAAAGATGATGCCACAGGCAATGGATACGGCCAGGCAATCCATGGCTAATCCGACGGCGATGGTGACGATATCAAACAAGTTCATACTTGCAACCGATTATGGGTCCGTAAAATTGATCAAACAGGCTGCAAAGGTACTACTTTTTTAGACTTCTTCACAGACGGAAATCGGTCCTGAAATCTGAAATTCGACAGAATCCCTCTTTTCGAATCAACGATATTCCGGTGAATGAATTATCTTTGCAGTCCTATTTCATTGACGATGACATTTGAACTGACAGCAACAGATCCGAAGACAAATGCCAGGGCAGGCGTACTAACAACTGACCATGGCCGTATCGAAACTCCTATTTTTATGCCGGTAGGTACTGTTGGCTCCGTCAAGGCCGTCCATCAAACGGAATTGACCAGTCAAATCCATGCTCAGATCATTCTCGGAAATACTTACCACCTTTATTTGAGACCAGGCCTCGATATTCTGGAACAGGCCGGCGGCCTTCACCGGTTTATCTCCTGGGACAGGCCCATTTTGACCGACAGCGGTGGCTTTCAGATTTTTTCCCTGTCACATTGCCGGAAAATGAAAGAGGAGGGGGTGACGTTCCAGTCTCATATAGACGGATCCAGACACCTGTTTACGCCGGAATCCGTTATGGATACCGAACGGACCATCGGCGCCGACATCATCATGGCGTTCGATGAATGTACTCCGGGCACGGCCGATTACGACTATGCCAAGAAGTCCATGGAGTTGACGCATCGTTGGCTGGATCGCTGCATCGACCGTTTTGACAGTACCGGGCCCAAATACGGATACAATCAGGCGTTGTTCCCCATTGTCCAGGGCTGTATTTCTCCGGATCTGCGCAAACGCTCAGCTGAATTTGTGGCCTCCAAGGATCGCGAGGGTAATGCGATTGGCGGACTGGCAGTGGGAGAACCCGTCGAAAAGATGTATGAGATGATCGAACTGGTCAATGGTATTTTGCCTAAAGATAGACCTCGTTACCTGATGGGCGTCGGAACACCGGCCAATCTGCTGGAAGGTATTGAAAGGGGTGTCGATCTGTTCGATTGTGTCATGCCGACCCGTAACGGCCGCAATGGGATGCTGTTCACTAAGAACGGCATAATGAATATGCGTAACAAAAAATGG
>JAUZOU010000039.1 GCA_030706285.1 Bacteroidota bacterium | reverse complement strand
GTCGATGGCAGTGGCATCAGTACGGTGACCAATGCGCAGGGATCCTATTCGCTGACGTTGCCGGCCAATGCACAACAATTGAATTTTTCACTGATCGGTTATATTCCTCAAACAAGGTTCATCTCCGGTTCCGTGCTGAATGTGGTGTTACAGGAAAATCAGGCGATACTGAATGACGTCGTCAGAGTAACTGTGGCTGAAGCCAAGGGATCTGACGAAGAACATGGAGTTGATATAGCGGATCTTGAAGAACACCAGGTGCTGGTAGCAGAGCCCAAAGCTATGCTGAAGATTCGTGGTACAGCCAGTCTTGGCGTTCCGAAGCAACAGGTTGAAAAACAGATATCCGTCGATTTTGACATCAAGACCCCTTATACCGTGAAATCCGACAACAATGTGGTTTCAGTCGATATGGATGTCCTGAGCCTGCCGGCTACGTTCCAGTACTATTGTGCTCCCAAACTCAATAAGGAGGTTTATTTGACTGCTTTGTTGCAGGATTGGGAAAAATACAATTTCCTCGAAGGCGAAGCCAATGTCTTTTTCGAAGACACGTATGTCGGCAAGACGATCCTCGATGTCAATGCGGCTACCGATACGTTGAGCCTGTCTCTTGGACGGGACAAGAAAGTGTCCGTACAACGTGACAAAGTGAAGGGATTTACCGCCAAACAGTTTATTGGCAGCAAGAAAGAAGAAACCAGAATCTGGAAGACGACGGTGCGGAATAACCGCAAAGAAGCCATCAACCTCTTGTTGCTGGATCAGGTGCCGGTATCGCAGAATGAAGAAATCGAAGTGACTGTTCAGGCATCTGACGGAGGCAAACAAACGCCGGAAACAGGTGAGATCAAGTGGGAGACCAAACTGGATCCTGGCAAAACTCAGTCGTTCGATCTGAAATATGTTGTCAAATATCCGAAAAACAAGTTTCTGATCATTGAATAATCCTTTTGCAGAACGAATAAAAGAGCTCAGCCGGTAATTAAATATGGCTGAGCTTTTTTGTTGGGCCCGGAGTGACGTTGCAACGAGCCAAACCGGCACCGGTACAAACTGATTCTTACCATCTGTACGTGGGCCGTGTCGCTAGTCAAACCACTGTTCCTGTTGGGAACGTCATCCGTCATCCCTGGTTTGAAGGCGCTTGACCATGGTCAACAAGTTTTTATCGTTTTTTCGTTCATAACTGACCTGATCCATGGTTTGCCGGATGATGGACAGGTCCGGCGAGTCAGCCGGAAAAACGGCAGCTGAGCGGTCTGTAGATTTGTTTACCAACAGCAGTGGATTGAACGGCTTTCCACCGTCTTTTAGGACGATCGTCAGTTCATCGCCTTCCAGTTTGGCTCCGATGCCGATCATATGGGTTTCTTCATCGTCGAAGGCATGAGAAACAATGGCCAAGAATAGCGTATCAACTGCCTGGTTGACTGAAGGAAAAAGATCAGGAACCAGCTTCCACTCTTTCCAAAGATTTTCCAGGAAATCGGTCAGGTGAAACAGCTCCCTGGCATCATTCCAGACGACAGTGAGTTCGGTTTGTGGGGAATTTTCCATAGTGGTTGTATTGTGTTCTGTTTGGCTATCGCCGGTCATCTCTTTCTTGCTTTTAAAAATACACAATCTTTCAGGAAGATGTTCATACCGGAACTGTTTTTTCTGCCGCATAGGCAGGCCATCCGGGAAGGCATTGAAGAATTTTTTCTTTAATTGTAGACGCGCCTTGATTATAATTTCTAACTTTGCAACGTTTTTTTATTCAACTACCCTAATAACTTATCTATATTGATATGAAACCAACTCACATTGAACATCTGGGTATTGCAGTAAATAGCCTGGAAGAATCTATTCCATTTTTTGAAAACGTACTTGGCCTTAAATGCTATTCCATCGAAGAAGTAGCTGATCAGAAAGTAAAGACAGCTTTTTTCCTTGTTGGACAAACCAAAATTGAATTGCTCGAATCGACTGACCCGGAAGGACCTATCGGCAAGTTCCTTGCCAATAAAGGACAGGGCGTTCATCATGTCGCTTTCGCCGTTGAAGGTGTACAAAAGGCGCTTGATTTTGCCGCCGACAAAGGAATCCGGTTAATTGACAAGACGCCTCGTAAAGGCGCAGAAGGATTGAGCATCGCTTTCCTGCATCCGAAATCAACCTGTGGTGTGTTGATGGAACTTTGCGAACATCCTCAAAAATAAATCACAAACGAAAGGAACTGAAATGAGTACACAATTACAGAAAGTAAAAGAACTGATCGATCTTCGTGCTGAGGCCAGAGTTGGCGGAGGTGAAAAAGCCATCCAGAAACAGCACGATAAGGGTAAATACACAGCCCGTGAACGGATTGGCATGTTGCTTGATGAAGGTAGCTTCGAAGAGTTTGACATGTTTGTGAAACATCGTTGCACAAATTTTGGACAAGATAAAAAACATTACCTGGGCGATGGCGTCGTAACCGGTTACGGAACGATCAGCGGCCGTCTGGTGTATGTATTTGCACAGGATTTTACGGTTTGGGGCGGTTCGCTGTCTGAAACAATGGCTCAGAAAATCTGCAAGGTGATGGACCAGGCTATGAAAATGGGTGCTCCTGTCATCGGCATCAATGACTCGGGTGGTGCCCGTATCCAGGAAGGTATCAATGCCTTGGCCGGTTATGCTTCCATTTTTCAGCGTAACATCATGGCTTCCGGGGTGATTCCTCAAATCTCCGGTATTTTTGGTCCTTGCGCCGGTGGTGCTGTCTATTCACCGGCATTGACCGACTTTACCATCATGACCAAGGGCACTTCCTATATGTTCCTGACAGGTCCTAAGGTGGTTAAAACCGTTACAGGAGAAGATGTGACACAGGAACAACTGGGTGGTGCTTCAGTGCATGCCAGCAAATCCGGTGTGACCCATTTTGCCGTCAATAGCGAAGAAGATGGATTCGAACTGATTAAGAAACTGCTCAGTTTCATTCCTCAAAATAATATGGAAGAAGCTCCGGTGGTCGAATGTACCGATCCGGTCAACCGGATGGAAGATTCCCTGAACGAGATCATTCCTGACAATCCCAACAAACCATACGATATGTTCGGGGTGATTGGTGCCATCGTCGATAACGGTGAGTTCCTCGAAGTGCATGCCGATTATGCCAAAAACATCATCGTCGGTTTTGCCCGCTTCAACGGACAATCTGTCGGTATCGTTGCCAACCAGCCGAAAATGCTGGCCGGTGTACTTGACAGCAATGCCTCCAGAAAGGCCGCCCGTTTTGTCCGCTTCTGCGATGCCTTCAACATTCCGATCGTTACGTTGGTTGACGTACCGGGATTCCTGCCTGGAACAGGACAAGAATATGGTGGTGTCATTCTGCATGGAGCCAAATTGCTGTATGCTTACGGTGAATCAACGATTCCAAAAGTAACGGTAACGTTGCGTAAGTCCTATGGCGGTGCTCACATCGTGATGAGCTGCAAGCAATTGCGTGGTGACATCAACTATGCATGGCCTACGGCAGAAATCGCTGTGATGGGTGCATCCGGTGCTGTGGAAGTGCTGTATGCCAAGGACATCGCTGCTGCAGAAGACAAAGCCAAACTGGTCGCCGATAAGGAAGCTGAATATGTTGAAGCCTTCCAGAATCCATACAGAGCTGCTCAGTATGGCTATATCGATGACGTCATCGAACCGAGGAATACGCGTTTCCGCATTATCCGGGCTTTGCAGCAACTGCAAACCAAAAAATTAACCAATCCCGCCAAGAAACACGGAAATATTCCTTTGTAAGCATGAGTACGAAACAATCTACCAGTCCGGTTGCCAGTAAGACAGCCGGGACGAAGGGCAACAAAGCAATGTCAGGTAAGGTGTCTGGTGAAATCTATGCAGCCATATCTGCAGCATTGTATGATTTGGACAATGAAGTGCATGATATTGAGACGGGCGTCCTGACCATTACCAGAAAGAGTCAGTTCTATTCCCCATGGAATTCCAGAATTCAAGGAATGAGACAGTTGCCTATCAGAAAATAATCCAAACAAGAAATTCAAAACATTCGTATAACATGAAAGAATTTAACTATACCATCAACGGTACCAAATATACGGTTGAAATCCAGAAACAGGAAGGCAACGTAGTTGAGCTGGCAGTGAACGGTACTTCCTATACGGTGGAAAAGGAAGAGACCATTGAACCTGAACCGGTGGCTCGTCCGGCTGTGACAGCAGTTGCTGCAGCAGCTCCGAAAAAAGCTGCCGCTGCTGGTAGTGCTGTCAAATCTCCGCTTCCTGGCGTGATTCTTGACATCACAGTCAAGGTGGGCGATACAGTGAAGACGGGTGCCAAATTACTGACGCTCGAAGCGATGAAGATGGAAAATACCATTGCCAGTGAATACGATGGCAAAGTATTGGAAATCAAAGTTCAACCAGGTATGTCTGTCCTTGAAGGAGCCGACTTGGTCGTTATCGGATAACCGGAGTCGAAAGACTTACTCAAACAAGAAAAATCTTCCCAAGTGGAAGATTTTTTTGTTTAATCGGTCTGCTTACAGGGGCGATATGTTGTAGAACATAGAATTCAAGCCTTTTTTTAGATAATTCTGTGTTACATTTGTGACGAAGATCAGCATAGTACAGGATAGGACAGCATAGCTGTCGCTCACGCTGAAATAATCCAAGAAAAACTTTCTAACAATATGGAAGTCAAGTTTTTATCAAATTCAACGAAAGTAAAGCAGCTGGCAGAAGCGATTCGTCTGGCTATTTCTCAGGGAGAATTCAAGGAAGGCGAAATGCTGCCATCCATCAACCAGATCAGTGCCAGGTACAAAGTAGCCAGAGATACGGCTTTTAAGGCTTTTCAGGAGCTGAAAGCGTCCGGGGTCATTCAGTCTGCTCCGACGAAGGGGTATTATGTTTCTTCCTCAGTCAACAACATTATGGTGCTGCTGGATATTTTCAGCCCCTATAAGAACGATCTGTACAATGCCCTGACGCGGAATGTCGGTCCGAACAACCGGCTGGATCTTTATTTCCATCATTACAATGAAGAACATTTCAACAATGTCATTCGTGACAGCATTGGAAAATACAACAAGTATCTGGTGATGAATTTCAAAAACGATAATTATTCAGACGTGCTCAACCTGATCGATAAAAGTCGTATCTTGTTGCTTGATTTTGGAAAATTCGATAAAAGTGGTTTTGCCTATGTTTGCCAGGGCTTTGATACGACTTTGTATGATTGTCTGAAGGCAGGGCAGGATCTATTCCTGAAATACTCAACCTTCAAGTTTATTTTTCCGCTCAGTTCAGAACATCCGCGTGGTGGAATCAAGTACTTTTTTAAATTTTGTGAAGAAAATCACTTGAAAAGTGAACTGATTGAACGTTCGGTCAGGGAAAGCGATTTGGTGAAAGGTGACGTCTATCTGATTGCCTCTCATGCCGATCTGATAGAAGCTGTCAAGATTTGCCGCAACAAAGGACTCCGGTTGGGCAAAGATGTGGGGATTGTTACATTTAACGATGCGCCCATGCTTGAAGTGATAGAAAATGGCATTTCGGCTATTTCAACGGATTTCAAGCAAATGGGCATTCAGGCTGCCCGTTTCATCAATAACAATGAACCGGTACAACTGTATATTCCAACGAAACTGATTGTCAGAGGGTCATTATAACGACAGGTCGTATGATTGACAAGAAACTGAAAGGTATCATTCCGCCGATGATCACGCCGCTTCTTGGTAAAGATGAGCTTGATGTCGAAGGGTTGAAACGCCTGGTGGAGCATATGCTGGCCGGGGGCGTGCATGGGCTGTTTGTACTCGGTACGACTGGTGAAGCACCGAGTCTGAGTTATCATTTGCGGTATGAACTGGTGGAAAGGGTCTGTAAACAGGTTGCTGGCAGAGTCCCGGTGCTGGTCGGGGTGACCGATACGTCATTTACGGAAAGCATCCGGCTGGCTGAACAATCGAAAGCCTATGGAGCTGATGCCGTTGTTTCGGCACCGCCCTATTACTATGCTCCGTCTCAGCAAGAACTCATAGAGTATTATGAGGACATGGCAGACCACATGCCTTTGCCCTTGTTTTTGTACAACATGCCTTCGCATGTAAAAGTATCGTTCGAACCCGAAACGGTCAGGAGGATTGCTCATCATCCAAACGTGATCGGGCTGAAAGACAGTTCCGGCAATATGATCTATTTCCATACGCTCATACAAATGATGAAGACAGAACATCCTGATTTCTCTTTACTGATCGGTCCGGAAGAATTGACGGCTGAAGCTGTCCTGGCCGGAGCGGATGGTGGGGTGAATGGCGGAGCCAATCTGTTTCCCCGGTTGTATACGGATTTATATGAGGCAGCCGTCAGGCGCGATATGGACACAGTATTGACCTTACAACAACAGGTCATGTTTATCAGCAATACCATCTACAAGATCGGTCGCTATGGTTCCAGCTATCTGAAGGGGCTTAAGTGTGCTTGTTCCCTGATGGGTATTTGCTCTGATTTTATGGCATCACCTTATCACCGTTTTAGAAAAGAAGAACGGCTAAAGGTACAGCAGGTTCTTGAACATTTGAATGTAAAGATCGTAAATCCTTAATCGTGTTTCCCATGAAAAAAGTTATTCCGGTATGTTTGATGATGTGTTTGATAATGGGTGCTACCGTTTCGTATGCACAATATCCGACGGTACCACCTGCTATCCAACATCGGACCGATTCGATGATGATTGCTTTCAGAAAAGCATCCGATGAGGCCTGGGCCAAGGCTTTTCCCATTATTGAAAAGGAGGCGCTGAATGGCAGACCATATATTCCCTGGGCTCAGCGTCCTTATGATTTACCTCAGGCCAATATCCCGTCTTTTCCCGGTGCTCAGGGAGGAGGCGCTTATTCATTCGGAGGCCGTGGCGGTAGGGTGTTGGTTGTAACCAGTTTGGAAGACAATGGCCCCGGTACGTTACGGTGGGCGTGTGAACAAGGTGGTGCCCGCATCATCGTGTTTAACGTTGCCGGTATTATTCATCTGAAGACACCAATCTCCGTACGGGCTCCTTACATAACGATTGCCGGTCAGACGGCTCCGGGAGATGGTATTTGTGTGGCCGGAGAAAGCTTTTGGATTGACACGCATGATGTCGTGGTCAGGCACATGCGCTTCCGTAGAGGAGAAACCAATGTCGGACGCCGTGACGACAGTTTCGGCGGAAATCCAATCGGCAACATCATGCTGGACCACATCTCTGCCAGCTGGGGATTGGACGAGAATATCTCGTTTTACCGTCATATGTACAATGACAGTACCGGCAGTATTGAGCAGAAATTACCGACTGTCAACGTGACCATCCAGAATTCGATTTCTTCAGAAGGACTGGATACATGGAATCATGCTTTTGGTAGTACGCTTGGTGGTGAGAATGCGACGTTTATGCGCAATCTTTGGGCCTGCAATACGGGACGCAATCCTTCCTGCGGTTGGTTTGGCATCTTTAATTTTGTAAACAATGTCATTTTCAACTGGCAGCATCGGACGGTGGACGGTGGTGATTACAGGGTCATGTTCAATATCATCAACAATTATTACAAACCTGGGCCAGCTACTCAGACCGGTCCGGTCGGTCATCGCATCTTGAAGCCCGAGTCAGGGCGAAGCAAACTTCCCTATAAAGTATACGGACGAGTGTATGCGGATGGCAACATCATGGAAGGTCATCCGGAAATTACTCAAAATAACTGGAATGGAGGTATTCAGGTGGAAGAGCTACCTGACTGCGGTGTCTATACACAAGCTATGAAACAGTCCGGACCGTTCCCGATGCCTGCTTTCCCAATCATGACGGCAACAGAGGCATTCGATTATGTACTGAACAATGCCGGGGCCACCAGACCGGTCCGGGATGCGGTGGATATCCGCGTGACCGAAATGGTCCGCACCGGTCAAATTAAGGTGCTGGATCATGTCAGCACGGCAGCTGTTCCGAAATTCAAATACCGTACCAGGCTCCCTGAAGATTCCTATAAAATGGGCATCATCACCGATATCAGTCAGGTGGGCGGCTATCCCGAATACAAAGGCAAACCACGGAAAGATAGTGATGGTGATGGCATGCCGGATACCTGGGAAAAGAAATACCATCTGAATCCGAATGATCCGTCCGATGCCATCAAGGATTGCAACGGCGATGGTTATACCAATATTGAAAAATACATCAATGGCATGGATCCGACGGTGAAAATCGATTGGACCAAACCAGAAAACAATGACGATACGTTGGCCAAAAAACAAGGTGATTTAGCGTTGTAACCCTTATTGAGGTCACTTTTCCTTAGAGATTATTGTTATGAAACGAGTCTGTTTGCACCAAACGTCAAAGCAGCTGATTCTTCGACTGGCGAGTTGCATAGGACCTTAAACGAAAAAATTATGATCAGATGAAACGAGCATTGATTGTTGGTTGGCTGTTGATCCTTGTACTGCCGGTCGCCGGACAAGGTGATTACCAACGTGTCCTGTCGGATCGTGCTGATAAGATTGTCAGGACACTGACGATCACCGATTCGCTGAAATATGGCCGTGTCAGGTCGATACTGGTCAGTCAATATGCCGCCTTAGGCAAGATCCATGACCAATCGGATGCCAGGGTGAAAGCGATTAAGGCGTCAGCTAAATCCCGTGCAGAAAAAGACAGTCTGGCAACCCTTGTTGAAGCAGAAAGAAATGCAGCGCTTTATCAGCTTCATTGTGCGTTTGTTGCATCCTTATATGGCGAATTATCGCACGAACAGGTGGAAGCAGTGAAAAACGGCATGACGTATAATGTGCTGAATGTGACGTATAAGGCTCAGCTGGAAATGATTCCGCGTTTGACGGATGAAGAAAAACGGCAAATTTATACTTGGCTGCTTGAAGCAAGAGAGCATGCCATGGACGCGGCCTCATCAGAAGCAAAACATGGCTGGTTCGGCAAATACAAAGGCCGCATCAACAATTATCTGTCAGCTCGCGGCTATGACCTGAACAAAGAACGGGCCGACTGGAATGAACGGCTTAAATTGAAAAAATGATTTGGTGATGTATCCGGTCTATCTTATATACATGAACACAGAAAGGCAACTATCCGGAATAAAGTGGCCTAAGGACAAACAGGTCAAACGGCAGGCCTTGGCATTGCTTCTGCTGCTGTTGTTGTTTGTTGGCAGGCCCTTAGGTGTCTGCGCCAGGCAGGCAGCAAATCCATTGCCGCCGGTCAGCTTGAATCATGACGGCAAGTTAGCTTACACTAAAGATGAAAGAGGTAACCGGGTGCCTGATTTTTCCTATTGTGGCTACAAACAATCCGAGATACCGATTCCAACGGTTCCGGTTCGGATGGTCGTACCAGGTCAGCATGGTGATGCGACGGCAACAATTCAGGCTGCACTGGATTATGTAGCCTCGTTGCCGGTTGATGCTGATGGTTTTCGGGGAGCGGTTTTGCTGGAAAAAGGCATTTATGAAATAGCCGGTACATTGATCCTTCATGCTTCCGGAGTTGTCTTGCGGGGAAGCGGTATGGGTGACGACGGGACTATCCTGCTGGGTACCGGCCAGGACAGGCAGACCTTGATTCAGGTTAAGGGAGTGGATAACCGTCAATTGTCCGACCCCATTGAAATTATAGATTCGTCCGTACCGGTAAATGCGACCAGCTTGTCTGCCAAAGGCGGCCGTTTTAACTATGGCGACAGGATCTGCATAAACCGGCCCAGTACGGATGCCTGGATTTCGGCCACAGGAACGGAATATTTCGGCGGAGGCATCTCTACTCTCGGCTGGAAAGCCGGCAACGAAGACATCAACTGGGAACGGACCGTTCTTCATGTTTCCGGCAACCAACTGATATTTGATGCACCCATTACCACAGAACTGGACAGGCAATATGGCCTTTCCACCGTTCGATTGCTGCAATGGCCCGGACGCATTAGCCAATGTGGTGTGGAAAACTTGCAATGCCTGTCGGTCTGGGACGGCAAGAACCTTAAAGATGAAAACCACCGGTGGATGGCTATTACACTCGAAAATGTCGAAAATGCCTGGGTGCGCCGCATCACGTTCAGGCATTTTGCCGGATCCGCTGTCTACACGTTGGAAACAGCCAGGCAAGTAACCGTTGAAGACTGCAAGTCATTCGAACCGGTCGGGGAGATTGGCGGTTACCGGAGGTATACCTTTTTCAACGAAGGGCAGCTCAACTTATTCCAACGGTTGTACGCCGAGTCTGGTTTCCATGATTTTGCCGTTGGGCAATGTGCGGCTGGCCCCAATGCCTTTGTACAATGTTATTCCAGTTTGCCGTACAATTTCAGTGGCGCTTTGGGCTCCTGGGCTTCAGGTGTCCTTTTTGATTTGGTAACGGTGAACGGAAATGCCCTCAGTTACAAAAACCGCGGACAGGATGGTCAGGGTGCAGGTTGGTCTGCTGCCAATTCCGTATTTTGGCAGTGTTCCGCTGCCATGATTGACTGTCCGAAACCGCCTACTGCTCAGAATTGGGCGTTTGGCTGCTGGGCTCAGTTTCAGGGTGACGGTGTCTGGATCAGCTCAAATGAACACATCGAACCGGCCAGTTTGTACTATGCCCAGTTGAAGGACAGACTGGGCAAGTCAGCCATGGATGCCAGGTTGTTGCCTGTCGATGGAGAAGAATCCAGTGCACCGACCTTCGAGCAGGCTCAGGTTCTGTCTGAATTGGCCAGAAAACCGGCCATGCAATTACAGGAATGGATCGATACGTTGGTACAGCGTTCACCGGTTTCTCTGAAACAAGAGAATGTTTTGACGGTCCATGATTTGAAAACCAAATCAAAAAAGGATACTGCTGCCATTGCGCCTCTGGAAATTAAAAACGGATGGATTGTCTGCAACAATCAGATTGTGACAGGTTCTCGTCAGCCGGTCAACTGGTGGAGCGGCAATCTGAAACCGCTATTTCTGGCGGGGACGTTGCCTCATATTACCCGTTTCGTACCTGGAAGAACAGGCCGCGGATTGACGGACGATCTGGCTGCCATGACGGACGACCTGTGCAAAAATCATGTTGTGGCGCTTGATCATCATTACGGATTGTGGTATGATCGCCGCCGTGATGATCATGAACGTATCCGGCGTATGGACGGCGATGTGTGGGCCCCCTTTTATGAACAACCTTTTGCCCGCAGTGGAGAAGGCTTTGCTAACGATGGATTGAGCAAGTATGACCTGACCACCTGGAATGTCTGGTACTGGAACCGGTTAAAAACGTTTGCAGATTTGGCTGACCGGAAGGGGTTGATTCTATTTCATCAGCAGTATTTTCAGCACAACATTCTGGAAGCCGGCGCTCATTGGGTGGATTGTCCCTGGCGTACGGCCAATAATGTGAATCATACGAAATTTCCTGAACCGGTCAATTTTGCCGGGGATAAGCGTATCTTTGAAGCAGAACAGTTTTATGAGTTGCAGCCGTCTGCCTATCGGGAATTGCATCGTCTCTACATTCGAAAATGCCTGGATAATTTTTCGGGGAACAGCCATGTCATTCAATTCATCAGTGATGAATTTACCGGTCCGTTGAGTTTTGTGAATTTCTGGCTTGATGTCATAGACGAGTGGGAAAAAGAGACAGGCAAGCATGAATTGATTGCCCTTAGTACCACAAAAGATGTACAGGATGCTATCCTGGCAGACCCAGTCCGCTCGAAACTGATCGATGTCATTGATACCAAGTACTGGCAATATTTGCCGGATGGCGCTATGTTTGCTCCGGGTGGCGCGTTGAACCTGGCTTTCAGGCAGCATGACAGGCTTCGTCGAAAAGGCATTGTTCAACAATATGGCAAAGCACCGTCAGACCAGGCAAAACTGGCCACTGATAAAGAGGCGTTGATGTATTGGACTGTCAGAGATTACCGGGATGCCTATCCAGATAAGGCGGTCATCTATTCATCCAATGTCTCCGACGCCGGATGGCCTGCATTCATGGCCGGAGGTTCGATCTGTTCCTTGCCGGCAGGCCTGCCCGAAGCATTTAAAAAAGCGGCCGTGTTCATGAAACCGATGAATACGCTCGCTACTGATAATTATTGGGCACTTGGCCATCCGGATAAAGGGTACATCATCTATATCCGGTCCGGAAACAACCTGCGGTTCAATCTGAAAGCAGCAACCGGCCGGTTTACAGCCCAATGGTTGGATGCCAGGACTGGGTACCGTATCGGTGCTTCCTTTAAAGTGAACGGTGGTAAGTATTTGTCAGCCAATGAACCGGAAAATTCGTTTGCTGTATTGTGGCTGTATCGTTGATCTACGATGACAGTTAATGGGTAGTCATTAAAAATGAATATAGAAATGATGTTTCGTAGGAATCGTAAAAATAGTCGGGTCAGTTTCTTTTTATGGATGTTTTGGTTGGTTTTTTCATTATCAGCTTGTGACAACGATAAACCGGTCTATTTCTTCACTTCCTTTCATGAGCCGGCAACAGAGGGGCTTCGTTTGTTATACAGCTATGATGGCTATCATTGGAACGATCTCAACCGTGTACTGTTGAAACCGGCGGTCGGAAACCAAAAGGTGATGCGGGATCCATCCATTGTACAGGGGCCGGACGGCCTGTTTCACTTGGTCTGGACGTGTAGCTGGAAAGGAGATCGTGGTTTTGGTTATGCTTGTTCCAAAGATTTGGTCCACTGGTCAGCACAGAAACACATCAACGTCATGGCCTATGATACGTCTACGGTCAATGTCTGGACTCCGGAGCTGTTTTACGATGACACGACCGATTCGTTCCTCATCATCTGGGCTTCGACGGTACCGTATAAATTTGACAAAGGCATAGAAGAGGAACGGAACAACCACCGGTTATACTATACGAAGACCAAGGACTTTCAGACGTTTACGCCTGCCAGGCTTTTCTTTGATCCGGGGTATAGCGTCATTGACGGTACCATTGTAAACCGTGGGGCTAAAGATTATGTGCTGGTTTATAAGGATAACACAAGGCTAGAACGTAATCTGAAGGTTACTTTCGCCAATAAGGTGCCAGGACCTTATGAAGGTGAATCGCCAGCTTTCACCGGATTCCAGACGGAAGGGCCGGCGGTAGTGAAGGTGGGCGCTAAATGGCTTATCTATTATGACGCCTATGGCGAGAAAAAATACTCGGCAGTGAGTACGCTCGATTTTGACAGTTTTGAAGATATCTCGACGGAAATTTCTGTTCCGAAGGGACACAAACACGGCACGATTTTTATATCCAACCGGAAGGTCTTGAGAAAATTATTGCGGGCATTTCACGTTAAGGAGGTTAAACCGGTCAAATAGAACGAACGCCCTCTTGAGACAGACGGTTTTGGCTGGACCAACAACCATGCGCCCATGATAGCCTACTGGAACAAGACCTTTTTTGTAGAATAACTGAGCGATCCGGTTGTTCCAGACGCCGGAAACGCCGGCAGACAGGTTTTGGACCTAACAAAGAAAAAAATATGATCCTATGAAACGTTTCAATACCATTCTGTTTGTCTTTTCAATGCTGTTGACCGGCTGCTTTGCCGTACATGCCAGGAAACCGCTCAAACCGGCCGATATCCTGAAACCGGCCGATTATAAACATTTTGTCGACTATTTCAACCGGATGGAAAACGAGAACATCGTTCAAGCCATTCCGGATTCAGCCGCCTGGGAATGGATG
>JAUZOU010000389.1 GCA_030706285.1 Bacteroidota bacterium | reverse complement strand
TGTCCAGTTGATCTGATAACCAAGCAAGTGAAGGTCAATTCCTTTGTAGGAGCAGTCGATTTCAATGCCGGGAATGAAATCGATGCCTGCTTCCAAACAAGCCGGAATTGCTTCTTCGGTGGCCGAAACCCGATTGTGATCGGTTATCGAGAACATGGTTATGTTGTGTTTCCGGCATCTGCCAATTAATTCCTGGACTCCGAAATCGGCATCGCTACTGTAGTTGGAATGTACGTGCAAATCGGCATTGGTCATATCGGCTGTTAATAAATTTATCGTGTTTAGTATCAGTGGTTAACCACCAATTTCTTCATGCTTGTTTCTCGATTGTTGGTCAGCTTAAGCAGGTAGAGACCGGATGGTATGGTTGAAACAGCTATTTCCGTATCAAGAGGATTGGTAAGCTCTTTTTTTATAACCAATTTTCCGTTACAGTCGTATATCGTAAGGATTGAGCGCGATTTACAGTATCCTGCCGAATAGCTTACATGCAATATATCATTAGCAGGCACCGGCCATACCGACAAGTCCCTTTTGTCTGCTGTGCTTGAAAGATCAGATGAAATTTCAGCAATCTGAGCCACTTCGTCGGCCGTCAAGGTATAATTGTATATCCTGAAATCGTCAATGTACCCTTTGAACAACGGATAAGTCGATTGACTGCGTCCGATATAGTTCAACACTGGATGAATGGCTGACGGACGGATCGTTACCGTATTGGATTCAGCTACCAGTTGGCCATTGAGATACAGGCAGGCACCGGATGCCCCCAGTGTTACTGCCACGTGTGACCATTTACCTGTCGGTAGAGCCGTTGTATTCAGTTGCTGCTCTGTCTCACCATTTCTAATAGCAAAACGCATGCCTCCCAACAGAATCTTTGGGGTTAAATACAAGTAGTCTGTCTGGCTGTTACCAAAGTCAAAGATTCGTTGTCCGTTCGTGACCCCGTTCCAATAAACCCATGTTGCAATCGTCATTTCCTGATGCGTTGCCACATTGACCGGCAACTGGACGAACGAATTGATGCCGTTCAGTGCTATAGCCCGGCCCAGGTTGCCTTCGACGAAAGACGTTCCGCCATATGTTGCACTGTGATTTAAATTAACTGTACTGTCCAAGACGTTTCCGTTGAAGGGCCAATAAGCGACGAGATCCTTGTTGCCGGTAGCTGTTACTGAAACTTCTTTAGTATAAACGGACCGGTTCAGCGACTTGTCTACGGCTTTTATGGTATAAAAATAAGGATTGCCTGCCGTAGCCGTGTTGTCAACAAATGAGGTCGATTGTACGTTGCGTGCAATGGTATTGTAAGGTCCTCCTGCCGAATCAGAACGGAAAACGGTATAGCCTGCTACGTCAGAATCCTGGCTGGCAGTCCAGTCTAAACGAATCGAAGCTGCATTTGCCGTGGCGATCAGACTGTCCGGTGCGTTTGGTGCCACAAACTCCACAGGTGCCCCAACCGGAAGAAAGCGCCATTGCTGATTCGTGCCGCCATCTTTATCCCATTGTTGAATGTTTGCTCCGGCATAGGTAGCGGCATTGGCCACCTCCAGGCATTTGGCACTGTACCGGTTGCGAATATAAAACCAGCCATCCTCCGCATAGTCGAGATACCACTGTTGATTGGCATTTTTAACATCATCCCAGGCATCAATGTTACCGCCATTAGTTAATGAGAAGTTCAGGACGTCAGCGACATTTCCGCTATGGGCATCAGCCAGTGTGAAATAGCTGAAATCGCCCCCAACCCGTGAGTCCACAGGCGTCACATCCCATTGTTGATAGGCCGCGCCGGTGTTTGAGTTTTGCCGGATATTGGCACCTGCCGTCGTTGAACCACCGGCCACCTCCATCACTTTGCCACTATTCCGGTTTACCAAAACATAGCGTCCGTTGATAGCCGGCTGGATATCGTCTCCCCAGGTAATATTGACCACCTTTTCGGCATTGGATTGCCCGACCTGGTAACCGGTGCCCCCCGGCAGCACGAGCGTATATTCGCGTTGCGGACCGTAGCCGTCGTAGTAGACATCCTTGTCTTTTGAAACAAACCGGTATGTTGTGGTGACGGCTTGACGTTCTGACGTGCCGCCGAAGGCTTGTATCTTTCCCTCCGGATTCCGGTAAACCGATGCTGCCGTCCAGTTCGGGCGATGTTCGGCATACCCCAGGCGTTTACCATGGCTGGCTTTGACAAACTCTCCGCGTGCCAGTTCTGCAGTGCCCCACCAAACGGCCGTTTGCATGCCATATTCAACGCCAACCATCGGTTCCATAACATTGTGACATTCATCGGCTGTGGCATGGTCGCCGTTGGCCCTCACCGTTTGAAAAAAATTGGCATAGTTATCGAAGCTACCGGCCAACTGATGTGTGTTTCCTTCGTCCAACCTGTCCTTCAATGGATTATACCAAACCAGAGCTTGGTCAGTGTTCAGTGTATTGCCTCCTGAAATCCGGATGCTGTCAAAGCGTGGATTTTTCCTCAACTCACCGGCAATATTGTAAAAGTCGGAAATGGTACCTTGCCCGGTTGCTGTGTAATCCGGTTCGTTAAACGGTGCAATGGAAACGACTTTACGCCCATGTTCCTGGACACGCCTGGTGGTCACATCCATCAATTGTGCCCAATGTGCCGCATTCCCTTTATACCATGAACTAATGGTGGGCGGGTCGTCATTGAGCATCACGACGGTATTTGCCCCCAGCAAATTCATCAGACTCAACCGTTGATTGAGCGTAGCCAGTTCCGCCGGCTTCAGGTCACCGTTGACCAACGAATCGGTGGGCGTGAACGACGATCTCACCACATCCACTAGTCCTTTCCCCATAAAAGCAATGCCACGCCTGATATTTGCCTCACTGAGCCAAGCCATATCAAGTCCCCACGTGATAGGTTTGGCAACGCCCGTGTCCGAAACACTGAACAAGATTGTCCGGTCAGGAACAGGTTGGGCCGTCAGGGTGCTGCTGGTACTGGTGGTCTGTGCGTCAATCAGTGTCAGTGCGGATCCGGACAGCAGCAGAAGTATGGCTGAGATCGTGTTTTTTTTCATGTGGATGTTTGTGATTTTTTTTTGGCTTTTACGGCATCCTTATACATTAAAAATCCTGTAATTTGTTGAATTACAGGATTCTTTTGTTCCTTACATCGTTGTCTTGTGGAGATGGAGGGGCCTGAAACTACGTTTCAGTAATGAGCTGATTGATACTCAATTGTACCCCGCTTTCTCTATTCTGACAATTACGTCATCCGTGAATTACGCAATTATTCATCTGTTTCAATATTGCCAATCATTG
>JAUZOU010000388.1 GCA_030706285.1 Bacteroidota bacterium | reverse complement strand
ATAAGATGATATTTAAGACCTCTATTTATTAATCTAAAACTTGAATTTTATGGAGAAAGTAAGCATAATGCTTTCACTCTTGATGGTTTCTGGCATTAAAGCAAGGCTTGTAAAGTCCGGAATCACCATCAGGACAGTTACTAAAGGAAGAAGAAATGCTGTTTACCAGCGTTTCTGATTGGTGCTTAGTGATGATAGGCTTTTATAGCTAAACTTTTAAAATTTATCCTTTTAATAAAATGAAAAATCTATGAGAAAAGTACTTTTCTTGTTTGCTTGCTTTTTCCTGGCGAGCATCGGTTTGGTCAATGCTCAATCAAAACCTATAACCGGGAAGGTTATATCTGCAGATGACAATCAACCGATTATCGGCGCCAGTGTTCTGGTCAAGGGCACAACAGTCGGCGTATTAACCAATGAGAACGGTCAGTTTACAGTTAATTTGCCAGCCAAAGCCACTACGTTGGTTGTCAAATATATTGGCATGGTAACGACAGAGGTGAAAGCTGCCAATAATCTGGTTATTAAAATGCAATCCAGCAATGTCGGCCTTAATGAAGTGGTAGTGACCGCATTGGGTATTACGAGAACCAAGAAATCACTAGGTTACTCGGCTGCTTCTGTCAACAGTGCACAAATTACGGAAAGCCGTCGCTCTGATGTCATGACAGCGTTGAGCGGTAAGATTGCCGGTGTTCAGATATCTTCTGCGTCAGGTGACCCTGGCGCTTCAAACTCTGTCATTATTCGCGGTATAACCTCATTGACAGGAAATAATCAGCCTTTGTATATCATTGATGGAGTGCCGATGACCAACAATGCCGCTTCAGGCAGTGATTGGCTGAACAATGGATACGACTATGGTAATGCTGCCAATTTGATTAACCCTGACGATGTGGCATCGATGACCATTCTGAAAGGGGCCGCTTCTACGGCTCTTTACGGTAGCCGTGCTGCCAACGGTGTCATTTTGATTACGACAAAGTCCGGTTCTAAAAAGAATCAAGGTATCGGTGTTGAATACAATGGTGGTATTCAGTTTGAAACCATATTGAGATTGCCCGAATTTCAGAATGAGTTCGGTATGGGTTGGGACGGAACCAAGACCATGATCGAAAACGGAAGCTGGGGCCCGAAATTTGACGGATCCATGCAAGTATGGGGAAATGTGTATGACAACAGTCAGAAGTATAAACCATACGCTGCCATGAAAAACAACCTGAAGGATTTCTTCGATACCGGTTTCCGCTATTCGAACAGTGTGTCTTTCAATGGTGCTGACCAAAATTCCGATTATTTTGTGTCATTTTCACAGTTGAAGGATGACGGATTGCTTCCGACAGATGCTGATACGTATGACAAGTATACGTTCTCTTTCAGAGGTAGCCATACAGTAGATAAACTGAAGGTTTCTACGGCAATCAACTATGCCGACCAGCAAAATAATTTTGCCACAACCGGTCAGGGACTGACTATGATCAATTCGTTGTATCAGGTGCCTCGTGATATCAGTATCGTCGGTCTGAAAGACCTGAACGATCCGTTCAATACAACCGATTATTTCTTTACACCTTATGGTATAACCAATCCTTACTGGCTGCTCGAGAATGTTGAAAATACATACAATCAGCGGAAACTGTATGGAAAGTTTCAGGCAGATTACAAACTTTTGCCAAACTTGACTGCAACGTACCGGTTAGGTGCTGATATTTCAAATAGTGCAACGAAGCAAGGCACACCGAGAATTACAGCCACTCCAGGCACTCCTAATGAAAAACAGGTTGACCAGGATGGTTCCGTTGTAGAACAAATGATCAGACGCCAAGAACTCAACCACGAGTTTTTGCTTAACTACGACAAAACTGTTTCAGATTTTAATATCAATGCGATTGCCGGTTTGAACTATAACGAACGGACTTATGCTGATATGGAAAGTTCGATTACCGGTTTGAGTCAGGCTACCTATTACAACCTGAGCAATTCCGGATCATCTCCAAAGGTTTCTGAATATGCATCGAAAAGAAGATTGTTGGGCGTCTTGGGTAATGTTGAAGTTGAGTATAAAAATATGCTGTTCCTGAACTTGTCTGCCCGTAACGACTGGTCTTCTACTCTTCCAAAAGGAGCCAACAGTTTCTTCTATCCAGGAAGTACATTGAGTTTTCTTTTCTCAGATCTGCTTCCTGAAAATCTTAAAAAAGCGATCTCTTTCGGAAAATTACGTGTTGCATACGGTCAGACAGGTAATGATGCCGGTGTTTACATGACCAGTGACAGGTATTATGCACAGAGTACTGTTAGTACGACATTCAGTCATAATAGTTTCCCGATTGCCGGAGTCAATGCCTATACTTTGGCAAATGTTTTGGGAAACAATAAATTGACACCTGAAATTACGACCGAATATGAAGTTGGTACCAATGTCGCCTTCTTAAATAACCGGATTAATGTTGACTTTGCCTATTATAACCGAAATTCTGATAAACAGATTTTCGGTTTGAATATGGATCCGGCGTCAGGGTTTACCACTCAGAATATGAACCTTGGTAAAATCCGGAATGCGGGTGTTGAAGCCTTGGTTGGGCTGAAGCTGATTGATTCGAAGGACTTCAAATGGGAACTTGATTGGAATTATACCAAGAATAACAACAAAGTCATAAGCTTACCGGCTGAATTGGGCGGAGAAGCTGATCTTGGTGGTCTTACCTCTTGCTTCCTGGTTGCAAAAGTCGGAGAACCGATCGGATTCAAGACCTATACCTCTAAGAAAAATGATAAGGGCCAAATCATTGTCAATGCAACGACCGGTCTTCCTCAGCAGTCTGATAAAATGGAATACATCGGAAAGATGGATTACGACTACGAAATGGGCTTTTCAAATACGTTAAGCTACAAGAGCTTTAGTTTCGGATTTGATATTGATATCCGTCAAGGAGGATTGATGTTTTCAAGAACCAAAGACATCAACTATTTTGTTGGAAATGCCATTCAAACGACGTACAATGACAGGAATCCGTTCCTTGTGCCTAATTCAGTCATAGAAAATGCCGATGGAACCTATTCGGAAAATACGAAAGCGATTAGTGTAGCCGATGAAGGTGAATATTATGATAATGGTGGTGAAAACATGGACGCCGGATTACTCATTGATAAATCGTTTGTGAAATTGCGTTCTGTTACGATTGGTTATGAGCTTCCTCAATCATTGTTTACAAAAGCCAATTTCATAAAAGGCGCGCGCATCAGTGCCTTCGGTAGCAACTTGCTGGTTTGGACACCGGCATCGAATACGTTCATTGATCCTGAAGTTTCGACATCT
>JAUZOU010000387.1 GCA_030706285.1 Bacteroidota bacterium | reverse complement strand
CGACAGCAGAGGCAAAAATGTCGAGTAAGACATCGAGGTCGTCTGTATCTGTCGTTTCATCAAGGCTCAATCCGATTTCGCCGGTTTCGAAAAGGTGAACATTCACTTCATACTCCTTCGTCAGCTTCGTGAATGTTTTCCGGTCGAATTCAGCTGGCGGAACCAGTTTCAGCGTATCGAAAAAGGCGCTGTTCAACTGCTGATACCCATAGACCGATAAGGCATCGGTCAGGTAGGAAGCCATCCCGTGGATCCGGCTGGCTATGTTCCGCAGACCTTCATAGCCATGATAGACAGCATAAAAACCAGCCATGCTCGCCATCAGCGCTGAAGCTGTACAAATGTTGGACGTGGCCTTTTCACGCTTGATGTGCTGCTCCCGCATTTGCAGAGCCAACCGGTAAGCGGGGTGCCCGTTTTTATCTTTTGAGATTCCGATGATACGACCTGGAAGATTCCGTTTGAATGCCTCTTTTGAAGCGAAGTAACCGGCATATGGCCCGCCAAAACCCATTGGAATACCGAAGCGCTGGGAGGAGCCGAAGACAAGGTCTGCCCCTAGATTGCCAGGTGATTTCAGCAAGCACAAGCTCAACAGGTCAGCACCAACGGCGACCTTCAGTCCTGCCTCCTGCATTTGCGAAATGAAATAGGAGAGGTCTTCCACTAATCCGTCAGCATTTGGATAAGCGACAATAGCGCCGAAGTGGTTGACGGTTGGTTTGAACGAGGCAAATTCACCTGTCTCCAGGTTAATGCCCTGTGGCAGACATCTGGTTTTCAAAACGGCCAGTATGTGCGGAAATAATTTTTGGTCGACAAACAAGGTATTCGCACCGGCGGTCTCCTGTTCTTTGCTGCGTAGGTGGTACATCATGCTGGCCGCTTCGGCAGCCGCCGTAGCATCGTCGAGCAATGAGCAATTGGCCAGTGGCAGACCGGTCAGTTCAGTGATGACTGTTTGAAAATTTAACAGCGCTTCCAGCCGGCCTTGGGAGATCTCCGCCTGATAAGGCGTGTAGGATGTGTACCAAACCGGATTTTCGAACACATTTCGCTGGATAACGGCAGGCGTGAAGGTGTCGTACCATCCCATACCGATGTATGAGGTGTATACCTTGTTTTTTGAAGCCATGTCCGCGATGTGCTCTGAGAATTGGCCTTCTGTCATGGAAGGTTCAAGCTCGAGTGGTTCGGGCAAATGGATGTCTGATGGTATGGTTTGGTCAATTAATTCCTTCAGGCTGGAAGCCCCTGTTTTTGCCAGCATGGCCGTTTCGTCTTCAGGCCTGATGCCAATGTGTCTTGAAGCAAATTCATTCATTACCAATGTGTTTAATAGTATGTATAGTTGTTCGTCCCTTTATAAAAGGGACATGATCCTGTTTAATCAATCAATACCCTTTCAGCAAGTCAATGATGCCGGGCTCCACCAATGTGATCTTTTCACCGCCGGTTTTGCCTACCAGATAGGTATCTTCCAAACCGACAGCTCCGATCCCGTCAATGACGAATTTCGGTTCGACGGCAATGGCCATGTTGGGTAACAACACCTCTTTCGAGCGTTTGGCCAGTACCGGTGGTTCGTTGATGACCAGTCCAACACCGTGACCGACAAATTTTGCCTGCTGCAGGGTGCCCATAAAGCAATCAGCCAATCCGTTGCTGGCTGCTATTGTCAAAGCTAGTTTATAAATGTCTTCACAGAGGGTCCCCTCTTTCAGATTTTCCTGAATGCGATCCTGTATTTCAATGGCTGTCTGATGAGCCTTATAGGCTTTTTCAGGCAACGTTCCGATTGAAAAAGTCCGGGTGATGTCATCCAGATACCCTGTAAAATTGCCGCACATGTCAATCATCACACTGTTCCCTTCTTTCAGAACAGAGCCGTTGGCTCCGATCGGATTGGACGGATCGCCTGCACCACCCAGCGCAAAATCATAGGGAGAAGGCACGGCGGCATTTTCTCCTGTCAGCACACTGCCCATGAAAGCCTCCATGTCCCCGAATGTTCTAAATAAGCCTTTGTTTCCTTCCAGTCTCATTAGCCGTTCAATTTCGATGGAAAATTGGATATCTGTCATGCCGGGCCTGAATAGTGCCGGTATCTTTTTATACGCTCTGGCGTGAGCTTCTGCTGAAGCTCTCAGTTGGTCACATTCATAGTCTGTTTTGACGCTGCGGACATAACGCAGGTCGCTTGTACCATCATATAAGGTGGCTTTTGGAAAACAAGCCTGCAACCGCATCCAATCGGCATAACTGATTTCTCCCCCTTCAACCATAAGCGTTGAAGGCAATGAAAGGCCTGTTTCTCTAAGTAAACCGGGTATTTCTTCGGGTTTGTGGATATACAACAAGTCGTCTTCGGCCAGACCAGCTGGGCGGCGAACGAACAACAACGGATCTTCTTCAGCTGGAATATATAAATAGCCATTCACGACACGTCCGGCAGCATACAACAGGTTAACGGAAGTGGATAACAGGCAGGCGTCAACTTTTTTTACCGCCATTTGTGTGCGGATTTTCTCAATTCTGAGCTGTCGTTCTTTCTCCATATATAACTGAAAATGAGATAAAAAATAAGATGAACGTCCAATTAAAGACGCCATTGCAAAGAACGGTATTTCTATGCAATTATGCAATTAAGAAAACGCGCTTCGGAAAATCTGAATTTCTAAGGGTAGAATTCTCAGCCGCTTCGGGCGGAATCAAAATTCATGGCTTGCCCTTTTGACCCATACTTTTATTGCCCGTCAGGGATTGGCTAAAAGGAAGGGCCGCTCCGTCACGGGGCAGCCCTTCAAGTGGTAAACCAATACCTACTAACCTAAAACTATCTATTGATCGAATACAACCCGGATCAATTGCCGGAACCATTTATGCAATGGAAATGACGCGGGCCGGTTTTTCTTTGGCTTCATCCTTTTTAGGGACGTTAACGTACAACACGCCATCCTTGTAAGAAGCGGTGATGTTGTCTGTGTCGGCATATTCAGGTAAACTGAATGTTCTTTTGAAGCTGGCGTACACGAATTCCTTGCGGTAATAGGTCTCATTTTTCGAATCGGACTCTTTTTTACTTTCTTTCTCCGAAGAAATTTCAAGAACCTGTTTCTCGATATTGATGCGGAAGTCTTCCTTGTTCAGGCCGGGAGCGGCAACTTCAATACGGAACCCTTCTTTGTCTTCGGCTACATTCACAGCCGGAGTTGACGTCCAGTCACTGTCGTTGAAAAGACTTTCACCAAAATAATCATTGAAAACAGGGAAAAATGGATGTTGATGTCTGATTGTTGCTAACATAGTTTTGTCCTCCTATAAATTT
>JAUZOU010000386.1 GCA_030706285.1 Bacteroidota bacterium | reverse complement strand
GTTACGGCATCCTGATTGTTTCCGATGAAATTCATGCCGACCTGACCCTTCCGGGATACGTCACCTATTCACCGGGGTCCTTTGCACCGGAAATCGCCAGCCAGGTCATCACATTGATGGCTCCAAGCAAAACCTTCAACATCCCTGGTTTGTCCAGTTCGTTTTACCACATTCAGAACGACAGGATCCGGAAACAATTCAAGGGCTATCTGGACAAAGCAGAGCTTGGTGACGGCACCATTTTTTCCATCGTCGCAGCCCAGGCTGCTTACGAAAAAGGAGATGTCTGGCTGGATCAGCTGCTGACTTACCTGCAAGGAAACGGACGCATCGTGGACGAATACCTCAAAGCCAACATTCCGATGATCAAGGCCTGCCTGCCGCAAGCATCCTTCCTCATCTGGCTGGATTGCAGGGAAATGGGCCTTAGCCCTCAAGCGCTGCATCAATTTTTCATCCGGGAAGCCAAACTCGGACTGAATCCAGGATACAGTTTCGGCGCTGGTGGTGAAGGTTTTATGCGGATGAACATCGGATGCCCGGCAGAAACGGTCAGGCTGGCGATGCATCAGCTTAATCAAGCTGTAACAGCTAGATTTTCCTGAAAATTATCTATATTTGCACGCTCAATTTATTCACTTAATAACTCAGTACTCAATGAAGATTTCTGCAAACAAATTCGTTTCAGCTACGTATGATTTATATGTCGGAGGCGAAGACGGCACTCAGGAAGAGCTTATGGAAAAAGCCACGGAGGATCGTCCATTGTCATTTATTTTTGGAACAGGGATGATGCTTGAAGGTTTTGAAAGCCATCTGGCCGAACTGGAACCTGATGCCACCTTTGATTTCGTTCTGCCTAGTGCAGAAGCTTACGGCGAATTTATCGAAGAAAACGTCGTAGATCTTCCCCGCTCGATTTTCGAAGTGGACGGAAAGATCGATGAAGATATTATCTTTGAAAACAATACCGTTCCCATGATGGATTCAAACGGTAATCACATGAACGGAACGATCCTGACAATCGGAACCGAAACCATCAAGATGGACTTCAACCACCCACTGGCCGGTGAGGATCTCCACTTCATCGGAAAAGTCGTCGAAGTTCGCGATGCAACCGATGCCGATTTGAAACAATTCTCAGGCAGCTGTAGCTGTGGTGATGATTGCTGCAGTGACTGTTCCGGCGAAGAAGCCAGTGGCTGCGGTGGTTGTTGTCATTAATCAGACCAAACACACAATCGGTAAACTGATCGAAACAACGTTATGGGCAACAGTTTCGGAAACATATTCAAACTGACTTCTTTCGGTGAATCACATGGACGGGCCATCGGCGGCGTCATTGACGGCTGCCCGGCCGGCATCGTCCTGGATATGGATTTCATCAAAAAGGAGCTCAACCGCAGAAGACCGGGACAATCCTCGCTGACTACTTCCAGAAACGAACCCGATGAAGTGGAATTCCTGTCCGGCCTGTTCGAAGGTAAAACGACGGGAACACCTATCGGTTTTTGCGTTTGGAATGCCAAACAGCGTTCAGGCGACTATGATTCGATGAAAGACTTGTTCCGTCCTTCTCACGCTGACTATACCTATTTTGAAAAATATGGGATCCGGGACAACAGAGGCGGAGGCCGGGCATCTGCCAGGGAGACCATTGCCCGTGTCGTAGCCGGTGCTATCGCCAAACTGGTGCTCAAACAGCTCGGCATCAGCATTACAGCCTATACCTCCCAAGTCGGGCCACTGAAAGCCGATAAGCCCTACAGCGACTACAATTTTGAAAATATTGAAAAAAATCCGGTACGCTGTGCCGATCCCGAGATGGCTGTCAAAATGGCCGAACTGATCACTTCCGTCAAAGCGAAAGGGGATACGGTCGGCGGTATTGTTACCTGCATCATCAAAGGAGCACCTGTCGGGCTGGGCGAACCGGTTTTCAACAAGTTGCATCAGGTCCTCGGTTCAGCCATGTTATCCATCAATGCGGTAAAAGGATTTGAATATGGTTCCGGGTTTGACGTTAGCGGATTCGGATCCGAACAAAACGATGTTTTTTATAACCGTGACGGAGAAATCCACACCCGGACCAATCATTCCGGAGGCATCCAAGGTGGTATTTCCAACGGTGAAGATATCTATTTCAGGGTTGCCTTCAAGCCTGTAGCGACCATACTGATAGAGCAACAAACAGTAGACAAACAAGGCGAAGCTGTCACCTTCAAAGCTGAAGGCCGGCATGATCCCTGCGTGTTACCAAGAGCCGTACCCATCGTGGAAGCCATGGCAGCCCTGGTTATGATAGACATGTACCTGACTGATAAAAGCAGACAGCTTTAAGCTTTTCTGCCGTTTCGCCATAAACCGGCATGATTGAACCTGAAGCGTTTCACATGCCGGTTTTGATGTTTATGCAACAATAAAACGCTATACAATGAGACGTTTGTTTATTCCTATGCTTATGACAGCACTTTTCACAGGATGGTTTTCCTGCCAACAAACCGCATCGGCCGCTTCCTCCGGAACGCCCATCAATTATGTGGTAGATCAGTTTGCAGACATGCAGATTCTGCGGTACGACGTACCCGGTTTCGACAAACTGACGCTGAAACAAAAAAAGCTGATCTACTACCTGAACGAAGCCGCCCTGCAGGGCCGCGATATTCTGTTCGACCAGAACGACAAACACAACTTGTGCATCCGCCGGACACTGGAAAGTATTTACAAAAACGCCAAGGTCAACCGCAACAGTGAAGACTGGAAACAATTTGTCATTTACTTCAAACGTGTGCTGGTATCCAATGGCATCCATCATCATTATGCCACCGATAAATTTGTACCGGGATTTTCCAAACAGTTTTTCTCATCGGCCGTCTTGTCGGTCAATCCAACCACTCTTCCGCTGGCTAAAGGAGAAACAGCACATAAGCTCATTGATCGACTGACGCCTATATTATTCGATCCGGCCATTGATGCCAAACGCGTCAATCAGAAAGCTGGCCAGGACCTGTTGATGACATCAGCAGAAAACTATTATCAGGGCGTCACCCAACAGGAAGCTGAAACGTTCTACAACGCCATGAAAAGCCCCAATGACCAGACACCTGTTTCCTATGGTCTGAACAGCCGGCTTGTCAAGGAAAACGGCAAGCTCGTGGAAAAAGTCTGGAAAGAAGATGGTCTCTACGGCCCAGCCATCAAAAAAATCATCTACTGGCTCGAGAAAGCTGCAACAGTCGCTGAAAACGACAAACAGGCCAAGGTTATCCGCACCCTTATCGACTTCTATAAAACCGGCAGTCTGAAAACATTTGACGATTATTCCATAGACTG
>JAUZOU010000385.1 GCA_030706285.1 Bacteroidota bacterium | reverse complement strand
GGATAAGTGTAGTTTTTGTGGACGTAATCGTGATCAGGCAGGACTTTTGATAGCTGGTACTACCGGAAATATCTGCAGTGATTGTGTGGAACGTGCCTACGAGATGATTTCCGAAATCAACGGAAAAAAGAAGCCGGATCCGTCGAAAAGTTCGTTTGATATTGACCGGAAGGATTTACCAAAACCCAAAGAAATCAAAGAATTTCTTGATCAGTATGTCATTGGTCAGGATGAAGCCAAACGATACCTGTCTGTTTCGGTCTATAACCATTATAAGCGCTTGCTGCAACAAGACAGCGGGGATGATGTCGAGATTGAGAAGTCAAACATTCTGATGGTTGGGCCTACTGGTACAGGAAAGACCTTGCTGGCAAAAACCATTGCGAGAAAAATTCATGTGCCTTTTACGATCGTCGATGCGACGGTGCTGACTGAAGCTGGTTATGTCGGCGAGGATATTGAGAGCATCCTGACAAGGTTGCTTCAAGTAGCCGATTATAATGTGCCGGCTGCAGAGAAAGGCATTGTGTTTATAGATGAGATGGACAAGATTGCCCGTAAAGGGGACAATCCTTCCATAACAAGAGATGTTAGCGGAGAAGGCGTACAGCAGGGATTGCTCAAACTGCTCGAAGGATCGGTTGTCAATGTTCCCCCTCAAGGTGGGCGCAAGCATCCGGATCAGAAGATGATACCTGTAAATACCAAGAATATTCTGTTTATTTGTGGTGGTGCATTTGAAGGCATTGAGAAAAAGATTGCCTCCAGACTGAATACCAAGGTCGTCGGTTATGGCGCCGCCAAGGGCATCGAACAGATTGACCGGAGCAATTTCCTTCAGTACATTACACCTCAGGACTTGAAATCCTTCGGGCTGATTCCTGAAATTATCGGCCGGTTGCCTATTCTTACCTATCTGAATCCCCTTGACCGGGATGCCTTGCGAAGAATTTTGACGGAACCTAAAAATTCCATCATTAAACAATACATCAAGCTGTTTGCAATGGATCACGTTAAGTTGTCTTTTGAACCGGCCGTGTTCGATCTCATCGTAGACAAATCCATTGAATTTCGTCTGGGAGCCAGAGGACTTCGGGCTATTTCTGAAACCATCATCATGGATGCCATGTACGAAATACCATCCAGCAATCAGGATTCCTTGCTGGTGACACTTGACTACGCGCAGCAGAAAATGGAATCCTTTTCACATGCTCGTTTGAAAAGTGCTTAATGATTTTATAAATTTCGTGTAGCTATGGGGAAAACGGATCAGCTGACAACATGCCTGAAAACCTATTTTGGATTTGACTCATTTAAAGGGAATCAGGAAGCCATCATCCGAAACATCATGGCTGGCAAAGATACCTTCGTGTTGATGCCGACCGGTGGAGGCAAGTCCTTGTGTTATCAGTTACCATCCATGCTCATGGATGGAACGGCCATCGTGATTTCTCCGCTTATTGCCCTGATGAAAAATCAGGTGGATGCCATGCGCAATTTCAGTGATGAAGACGGAGTGGCGCATTTTATCAACTCATCCCTCAATAAGGCTGCTATCGATCAAGTGAAATCAGACATCGTTTCGGGCAAGACCAAACTATTGTATGTGGCACCTGAGTCGCTGACAAAAGAAGAGAACGTCGAATTTTTGAAGCAAGTTCCGATTTCCTTATTTGCTGTTGACGAAGCGCATTGCATTTCAGAATGGGGACATGATTTCCGGCCTGAATACCGGCGTATCAGGCCTTTGATCAATGAAATCGGCCGGGCTCCGATCATTGCGCTGACCGCTACCGCCACACCCAAAGTACAGCACGATATACAAAAAAATTTGGGCATGATGGAGTCGACTGTTTTTAAGTCCTCTTTCAACCGTCCGAATCTGTATTATGAAGTAAGGCCAAAGACCAACAATATTGACCGGGATATTATCAAGTTTATCCGGGCAAATCCGGGTAAATCCGGCATTATTTATTGCCTGAGCCGGAAAAAAGTGGAAGAATTGGCGGAAACGCTTCAGGTGAACGGCATCAGTGCCCGTCCTTATCATGCGGGGATGGAGTCAGTCGTGCGTTCAGAGACTCAGGATGCCTTCCTGATGGAAAAAATCAATGTGATTGTAGCGACGATCGCATTTGGAATGGGGATAGACAAGCCTGATGTCAGGTTTGTTATCCATTATGACATTCCGAAAAGCCTGGAAGGTTATTACCAGGAGACTGGCCGTGCCGGACGTGATGACGGAGAAGGTCAATGCATTGCGTTTTATTCGAATAAAGACCTTCAGAAACTGGAAAAGTTCATGCAAGGCAAACCTGTAGCAGAACAGGAAATTGGAAAGGAGTTGTTGCTGGAGACAGCCGCCTATGCTGAATCCTCTGTTTGCCGCAGGAAGTTGCTTTTGCATTATTTTGGTGAAGAATACACACAGGATAACTGCGGAAATTGTGATAATTGTCTAAATCCTAAAAAACAAGTGGAAGCAAAAGATTTATTATATACTGTACTGGAAACAGTCGTTGCTTTAAAAGAAAAATTCAAGACCGACCATGTCATTGATGTGCTGCTGGGCAGAGACACGTCGGAAGTCGTATCGTACAAACATGATGATCTCGAAGTATTTGGTAGTGGCGCTGATGAAGAAGAAAAGACGTGGAATGCTGTCATCCGTCAGGCTCTGATCAGCCGGTACCTGGACAAGGATATTGAGAACTACGGTTTGCTGAAAATAACACAGACCGGCAAGGACTTCATGAAACACCCTGTTAGTTTCAAAGTAACGGAAGACAATGATTTTGAGGATATTGAAGAAGAAGTGCCTATGCGCGGAGGTGCGGCCTGTGCTGTCGATCCGGGTTTGTATTCCATGTTGAAAGATTTAAGAAAACGGATCTCAAAACGGCTGAACTTGCCGCCTTATGTCATTTTCCAGGATCCCTCACTGGAGGCCATGGCTACGACCTATCCGATTACCATGGAAGAATTGCAGAACGTCCCTGGTGTCGGTGCCGGTAAAGCTAAACGGTATGGCGAAGAATTTCTCTCACTCATCAAAAAACATGTAGAGGAAAACGAGATCGAACGTCCGGAAGATTTGCGTGTCCGCACTGTTGCCAATAAATCCAAGATGAAGGTTTCCATCATTCAAGCCATCGACCGTAAAATCGCCCTTGATGATGTGGCCATGACCAAAGGGCTGGACTTCTCGGAATTGCTTGACGAGATCGAAGCCATCGTTTATTCCGGGACAAAAATCAACATCGATTATTTCCTGAATGAAATCATGGATGCCGATCATATAGATGAGCTGATGGATTATTTCAAATCCTCTTC
>JAUZOU010000384.1 GCA_030706285.1 Bacteroidota bacterium | reverse complement strand
GGAAAAGGTTAGGCTCTGATGATTGGTTTTTTTATCTTTGCGGCAAATACGGAAAAATTTCATCATTTAACTCAATAAGGTATTATGCAAACAATCGATCAATTCAAATTTGCCGGAAAGAAGGCATTTGTGCGCGTTGATTTTAACGTGCCTGTTGATGAGCAGTTCAATATTACGGATGACACCCGTATCCGTGCTGCACTTCCGACACTGAAAAAGATTCTTGCCGATGGTGGTAGTCTGATCATCGGTTCACACATGGGACGTCCGAAGAAAAATCCGGATCCCAAGTTTTCACTGAAAGTGATTGTCGATCACGTTTCTGAATTGCTTGGCGTTCCTGTACAGTTTGCACCTGACTGCCAGAAAGCTGATGCTCAGGTGGCTGCCTTGAAACCGGGTGAAGCTCTGTTGCTGGAAAACCTGCGTTTCTATGCTGAAGAAGAAGGCAAACCACGTGGTCTGGCTGACGATGCTACCGATGAAGAAAAAGCAGCCGCCAAGAAAGTGGTCAAAGAAAGCCAGAAAGCATTCACGGCCAAGCTGGCTTCGTATGCTGATTGCTATGTGAATGACGCCTTTGGTACTGCTCACCGTGCACATGCTTCTACGGCTTTGATCGCCAAAAATTTTGACGAACAAAACAAAATGTTCGGCTATCTGATGGAAAAAGAAGTCAAAGCGGTAGAACAGGTGATGGGCCATACGGTTCGCCCTTTTACCGCCATCATGGGTGGTTCAAAGGTTTCCACCAAAATCGACATCATTGAAAACTTGTTGAGTAAAGTCGACAACCTGATCATTGCCGGTGGTATGACCTATACCTTTACCAAAGCCTTGGGTGGTAAGATCGGTACTTCCATCTGTGAAGACGACAAACTTGACCTGGCGCTCGAATTGCTCAAAAAAGCCAAAGCCAAAAATGTCAACATCGTATTGGCCGTTGATGCCAAGATTGCCGATACATTCAGCAATGATGCCAAGACAGCGATTGTTGACGTGAACGAAATTCCTGACGATATGATGGGGATGGATATCGGTCCGAAAACTGAAAAATTGTTTGCCGATGTCATCAAAAGTTCAAAAACCATTCTTTGGAACGGCCCGACCGGTGTGTTTGAATTTGAAAATTTCTCACACGGTTCCCAGGCAGTAGGTGAAGCGATCGTAGAAGCAACCAAGGCCGGCGCTTATTCACTTGTCGGTGGTGGCGATTCTGTTGCCTGTGTCAATAAATTTGGCCTCGCCCAGGGTGTCAGTTATGTATCAACCGGTGGAGGTGCTTTGCTCGAGGCCATTGAAGGCCGCGTATTGCCAGGTATTGAAGCGATTCGTGGTTTTTAGTAGATAATCATAAAGATGGCAGAACTCAATCAATCCATTCGCGACTCAGCTGTGGCACGATGGACAGCCCTTGGTATTGTTTCTTTCACGATGATGGCGGCGTATTTCTTCACAGATGTGATGTCTCCGCTAAAAACCATGCTTGAAAGTGAATTACTGTGGGATAGCAGCGATTATGGTTTCTTTACCAGTGCTTACGGATGGTTCAATGTGTTTCTGTTCATGTTGTTGTTCGGTGGGCTCATTCTGGATAAGTTTGGTGTCCGTATTACCGGATTAGGCGCATCTGTCCTCATGGTCATCGGTGCCGTCATCAAATACTGGGGTATTTCATCTCCGGTTTTGGTTGGACATATGCTGTTAGGCATCAAAGCACCAGTCATGTGGGCTTCTATCGGCTATGCCATTTTTGCGGTCGGTTGTGAGGTCAGTGGCATCACCGTCTCAAAAATCATTGTTAAATGGTTTAAGGGAAAGGAAATGGCAATGGCTATGGGACTTCAGGTCGCGCTGGCCCGTATCGGTACAGCTCTGGCACTGGTGATCACTGTTCCTTTCGCCAATTATTTCAAATCTGTTCCGGCACCGGTTTTGTTTGGTGCTGCCTTGTTGTGTATCGGCATGCTGTCCTTCTTTATTTATACCTTTATGGATAAAAAGCTGGATGCCGAGAAACAAAAGGAAAACGGAGTAGAGGAAGAAGAAGGCTTTCGTCTGTCTGACGTGAAGGTGATTCTTCGGAACAAGGGCTTCTGGCTTATTGCCTTACTGTGTGTGCTATTCTACTCCTGTGTATTTCCGTTCCTGAAATATGCGACAGACCTGATGGTCAATAAATTCGATGTAGACATTAAACTGGCCGGCTTGATCCCTGGTTTGCTGCCGTTCGGTACGATCTTGCTTACCCCATTTTTCGGCGGTATTTACGACAAGAAAGGCAAAGGGGCAACCATCATGATTATTGGTGCCTTTCTGCTGTTGTTTGTCCACATCCTGTTTTCCATCCCGTTCCTCAACAATTGGGTGCTGGCTGTTGTCCTGATGATCGTGCTGGGTATCGCTTTTTCACTGGTGCCTTCCGCCATGTGGCCTTCTGTAGCTAAAATCATCCCGGAAAAGCAACTGGGTACAGCCTACGCGCTGATTTTCTGGATTCAGAACATCGGTTTGATGGGCGTTCCTTTCCTCGTCGGCAAAGTGCTTGAGAAATTCTGCAAGCTCCCGTCCGTTAATGGAAAAAGTGCCTATGACTATACGTTGGTGATGGAAATTTTCTCGGTGCTTGCCCTGCTTTCCATTTTTGTGGCTTTTGCCTTAAAACGCGAAGACAAAAAGAAAGGTTACGGACTGGAAAAGAAGAATATCCAATAATCCGACAACCATCATTCGGTTAGAAAAAAAGCGCCCGGAATTTTTCCGGGCGCTTTTTTGCATCTGTTTGTCCCGTCCTGAAATAGTGTTATACAAATTAAAGGATCAATTTAAAAACGGATCAAGTGAAAAACTTGTGGACTAAGATCCATCCTGATCAACAGAAAGTTAAAAAAAAAATTCAATAGCAACGATGGAAAGGTAGTTGATCAGGCGGCCACTTTAAATCGCCTGTAACCAGAATCGGCAAATACAGTTAAAATGGCAATGGTCTGAATGCTGTTTACATCGCCGTTTCGCCAGCCCGGACAGTCCGCAGCTCCGATTCGAAAAACTAAAAACCGGGTATCGTTCGGCTGAATTTTCGAGGCGTCGCTTCGCTCCTCGGAAGACGAAAATTCCGGGCGCCTCACTCCACCCGGTTTTCTTAACGTTTTTCATCATAGTCGCTGCAGCCTGCCCGTGCCCGCTTCACTACCTGATCCTGTCCATCAAACGACTAATCAGTTGATCCTTTTTGGGGGAACTCCACAAGTTTTCAATTTGATCCAAATTAAATAGCGTTATTTCAGGACGGGGCAGTTACTATTTGTAACGATTGAATGAAACCACTTGATCAAACGGCTT
>JAUZOU010000383.1 GCA_030706285.1 Bacteroidota bacterium | reverse complement strand
CTTCCAGTTCGATGGTTTTTGCATCGAGCAAACGAATTTGATCTGTCCGGAAAATGTTCATTGTAACTGGTTTATTTTTCAAAGATGACTCGCTGAATCGAGATAAGTTGCTTGCATCCGGGGAATCCTTTTTTGATCAGCCTGTTCAGTTTGGAGACTTCATCACTTGTGTTTTTTCTTGGACCGCAGTCCCATAATTCCAGGAGTGGTTGCTTATCAATGAGGTGGACAAACAGTCCGTTTTTGTCCGGCGCGTTTTTCAAGGCAGCATAGGCCTCGTAGGTATAGTCCAGAAAGGCCACATTGGGGCTGATACCGCGGTTATCCAGCAGGTATCCGTCCACAAGGGACGTCGGTTTGGCAAGGACACCTCCGTAATAGATATCCGACGGATCCGGATAGCTCACGATGCTGGTCTTTTCATCGTTCATGATCACCGGGACGTTGCCGGAGTAATCCTTTGTTGTTTTGTAGATCAATGCCGGGGCCAGTTTCGCTGACCCCACCACAGGATGTCCTTCTTTTTCTTTTGTCTGAACCATTGACTGCTTCCCTTTGCATGAAAAGCCTGCCAGAACGAACGCCATCAATGCGAAACAACGAATGTACGAAGTGACTTGCATGGGGCCGGTTAACTTTTTATGAAACGGATTGTTTTCGTTTCGTTCGTTGTTGTGACACGTAACAGGTAAAATCCTTTTCTCAGGTAACTGGCCGGGATTTCTTTCAATCCGGTCGACCGGCTCATTAAATGGCCGGATAAGTCGTATATCTCTGCCTTTAGCACAGATGCCGCCGTACTCAGGATGATGTAGTCTTCCACCGGATTGACCGTCAACTGGATGGTACTGTCCTCATCGGCCGGAACCACGATTTTCGGCTGAGCAATTGTAAAAGTGATGTAAGCAGAATCGGAGCGCGTAAACAGATTCCAGTCGCTGTTGTTGTAATAATACAAGACCGCGTAATATTTGCCAGGATCAAGATTGATAGAACCTTTCAGATTGACGGATTTTGTTTCGGTGGTATCAATGAATATTGTTTTGGGGCCCAGATAGGATAAGGAATAACCACCCGTTGACGGAAAAATAAAGGCAATCATCTCACTGTCAAAAAAACCACCGTTATTGGCAACATTCGCAGAAAGTTCTACCTGATCGTTTTGGTTGATGGTATCACCGGCTGTCCATGACAGTGGCGTCTTCAGACTGAGCGACGGACTGGCCGGTTCATTCAGCACCGTAAACTGACAAATAGGCAACGTGGATTGCCCTACCAAGGTGTACGAATTGGTTGAAAAAAGGTTGGAACTGTCAAACATGGCCACGGCATAATAATTTCCCGGTTTCAACTTGATGATACCGGTGAAACTGAGGTCTTTGGTTTCGTTCTTGATAAAGTTCACGGTTTGTTGGCCTAAAAACTGATGAACAGACGTATCGGATGCCGAGTACAAATACAGATTGAGGTTCGAGTAAAACTCATCGCCTTCGTTTTTGATCTGAATATTGAACCGTCCGGTCTTGTTGGTATACTGGTTCCCATCCGGTTGAATTTGACTGGCTAGCGCCAAGGCTGAAGTGGTGGATGGTGTCTTCAGAGTAGCTGACGAACCATTGATGGTCAGATCAAGGTAACTGTACCAGGGTGCAGTTGCCAGCACTTTGTTCCAGCTTGCGCCTCCGGTTGGTTCCCAGGTTAGATATAATTGGTAATTACCTGATGATAAACCGGATAACGACACATCGCTAAAGGAGGTGGAGTCTGTCCCGTAATATTTAAATAAGTTGGAAAGGCTACCCTGGATCAACGTTTTTACCGGCGAACCATCTTTATAAGCTACCAGCCCAAGCAGACCGCTGAAACTGTTTATGCCATAATTCAGGAATCCGAAGCTGACATCAAGCTTTTCGGAATTGATGTTGGAAATGGCTGTTTTGCTGCTTGTCAGGCCCATTCCGTAGGTGCCTAGTTGAGTTGTCGTTTGAGCAACTCCATTCTCTTTTTGAATGCCCATCAGGGCAATTTGGTTCTGAGCATAGCCATCGTCAGATCCACCTGTCCCTGATGAACTTGGCAGTAGGGCACTCAGTTCATAATAGCCGTTGGCTGAGCCTCCCCATCCCCAATTGATGTGAAACAGGCCGTCGCTATCGTATCCGTCACAGACAAAGGCATGTCCGCCACTTTCGTTTGATCCTGAATACAGGATAGGTCTTCCGGCATCCAGTTCATTTTTTATAAGTTGTTGCCAGTCATTTTTGCTGTAAAACTGTCTCCAATAAGACTGAATATCCGAATCATAACCAAAATAGGTCTTTAAAGCGATACCTGCGTCGTCAACACCAGCCGAACTGCCACCATTGTTCGCAATATCGTATTTCATTTCGGTCGCTACGCCACAATGATACATCAATGTGGCCACCGCCGTATCCTGGACTTTCGTGGCATTGCTTCCGTAATAGTCGAGCATATTATCCCAGTGGTATGTTGTTAGGGCAAAGTTGGCTTTCAGCGTTGTCGATTTCGAATTCAGGTTGAAAGTGTACGTGTGCGAACCGGACCCTTTGGCAGGCCATTTGTAATAATCCATGATTTGAGCCATGGCTGTTGCGACACAGCCGGTCGGGGTCCGTTCGGAATAAGTGGCACTGTAAGGACACAGTAGATTAAAAGGATCATCCTGATTCCAGGCAATTTTTCCCAACAGGGGAGAAACGGCAGATGTGGAGCGAAGGGTTTGCGTCGTTCCGTCGATGGCTGTTTTATTCAATGGTGCCAGTTCGATGGCCTGACTGATTTCTTTCTGGTAGAAATCGATCCATTTTTTTAGGTTATCCGGAAAGTTGCCTGACGGGAAAGTCCCTTCATGGGAATAGGCCAGGATGGGTTTCACCGCATTGTCAGCCGAAACCATGACAAATCCATGGTTGTCTCCCACGTTGAATACATACAAACGAGGCTGCCCATCATTGTCAGCCGTTTTCGTGAGGCTGTCCCTTCCTACATAGGCGAGTGTGAACAGGTCTCCGCCTCTGAGTCCGGACAATGGTTGACTATAAAACAGCCTGGCCTTGTTAAGCGCTTCTGTTTCGTTGATTGTTGTTGCGGATGACCATGAAACGAATCCTGAAACAAGGATGATCAGTAGTGTTGAGTAACAAATTCTCATAGGATGGTATAGGATGATTCTGGTAGTGTGGTTGGATTGGACCAACCGCATTCAAACACAAACATAGAAATAAAAAGCGTACGAATACTAATCCTTTTGAATTTTTTGTACCTTCGCAGCTTATTTCCGGGTAAAATAATTTAACACAGTATGTCTACAATCAAGGTTAAAGACAAGGAATTTAG
>JAUZOU010000382.1 GCA_030706285.1 Bacteroidota bacterium | reverse complement strand
GTTTCTGGAAGTACGCATATTCATGGAAACATACCCATTGTAGGTCAATGGAAAGGGGAACCGGTATTGTGTATAAAATGAAATTTTTTCTTCACGCTGCAACGTATTGTTATTGCTTTCGTTAGCCATAGCTACAGGATTGTAGTTGCTGTCTCCGTCAAAAGCGCCCTGAAAATCATCTTCCTGACGCGAAAAATACTGTGATGTCCGTTTCCCGGTTGCCTCATCGATGTAATAGGGACTTTTATTCGGCATTTTCTGCATGGCTTCACTACGCACATTCAGGTAGTTGGCATCCTTGTTGCTTTGAGTAAACGAGAAGTCGGCCGTTACACGCAAACGGGAAGAGAAATCGTAATTGACGTTCAACTTGGTGGACAACCGCTTTAATTCCGTTCCGATTGTTGTTCCCATTTCATCCAGATAACCTAGCGAAAAACGGTAAGTCGCTTTGTCACCACCGCCGGACAAGGCAACATCGTTATCACTGGTCGTTGCCTGCTGGCGAACCTCATCCAGCCAGTTGGTATTCACATTGTACTCGTTAAAATACTTAAAGCTAGGGTCAAAGTTGATTTCATAGGTATTGAACAGCAACTCCATTTCATTGGAGGCATTATCCAACCCTTTGGAATTGGCCGTGTTCCAGATGGCATCCTGAATCATAGCCACATATTGTTTTCCATTCAAGAGAGGAATCGATGCCGGTTCATATTTGGAGGTAAACTTGGACGACAGGGTAAAGTTGGTCCTTCCTTTCGATCCCTTCTTCGTCGTGATGAGCAACACGCCGTTGGAACCTTTCGTTCCGTAAATAGCTGTCGCCGAGGCATCTTTCAATACTTCGATGGAAGAAATGTCCGAAGGCGCAATATTCAGCAAGGCTCCAAAATCTTCTTCATTGGCCGTCGCAAACGAAAAGTCCTTACTGATTTCCGTGGAATACGGAATACCGTCCACAACAATCAATGGTTCGGAAGAAGCACTCAATGAGTTTGTACCACGAATGCGGATGGAACTCCGGGCTCCCGGATCACCTCCGAGCACAACGTCCACACCGCCCATCTGGCCTTGCAAGGCTTCTTCCACAGAGGAAACAGGCACATTGGCGATGATTTCTTCCATATCCAGTTTTTGGGTAGCAGAAGTTTGTTCCCGCCTGGAAATACCCATCTCATCACGGACAATCCGTTTTTCCGTGACGACGACATCCGAAAGTTCCCTGGAATTCGATTCCAGCAGCACATTCAACTGCTTCTGTCCATTGTAGGGAAACGTTTTGGTCTTCATGCCGATGTAGGAGAACTTGATACTCAAGCCACTTTGATTCGATGGTACCGAAATGTGGTAATTCCCGTTTTCATCGGTAATGACACCGTTCATATACCGGTTTTGCGTATTGACAACGACAACATTGGCACTGTATATTGGTTCCTGTTTATTGCCGGCCTGTTCAGTGACCCTGCCAGACAACACAGTTTTCTGCGCTGAGACACCCTGGGCGAACAGACAAACAGCTACAATTAAAATAAAGCTACATCTTTTCATACGTTACTTTGTTTTTCTTTTCGTATGGAACTAGTTCAAGGTTACAACAAGATGCCGTCAATCAGATGAAAACATCCATCCTGATAAGCAAACGGCAAATAATAATAGGTCGATACGACAGGTACCGATTTGTTCTGGTTAAACTCGACAGACAACGGGGCATCAGCTCCGCCATCGATGATGGTCAGTTTGTAGTTTCCATAGGTATCAAACGTCCCTTTGATCCCGGCTCCAGGATATGGATATCCCGTAAACGTGTTCAAATCAGAAGTAATGAAATGAGACCGCAGCCAATTGGCGAGTTTCGTTTTGTTGGTGGACGTCAGTGTGCCGGACAATGTGCCGGAAGCCGTCACACTTAACCCTGTCGAACCAGGAATGCTGGACAAGTTCGTCTTAATCGCATTGTTCGTCGGGATAAAAACAATGAAACGAGTCCCATCCATCAAGTTGGTCAACTGATTTTCATTGACAAGGCCTGCTTTTTGCAATAACTGTGAAAACAGGTAATATGGATAACGGGCATCTTTGCAGATAGCCAGCGCGTACTCCAGACCATCGCTCTGGGCAGTCTTGAACAGTCCCTCATAATCATATGCGTAGGATTTGCCGTTACTCCAAGCCTCATCCCCATTTTTGATTTCAGAGAACTTCACAAACGGATTTCCGGTATAATCAGGATTCAAAAGCTGATTGAACAGGACGTTGGTCGTGATCTTTCCATCGTGGATATACCAGTAATTGAACGCAGTATTCGTTTCAAGCACCTGTGTGCCTGAACCGGCCAAAGCCGTTGCCCCGTTGCTGATGTGCATGTTGACAATGGATGCCATTTCATCGGAAGAAAGATTCACATAGGTACCGGCATCGTCTGAATATTTTTGCAGGACATTGCCTGTCGTCAGACTGGCCAAACGCATATTTTCCTTGGTGAATTGTTCGGTTTTCGGCATCAGCGTAATGAAGTGGGTATCTTCCGAAGCGAGGGCAAGCAATAAGTTCGAGCCATCCAACGCGTACATAAAATTCCGGTAATCGATGTATTTGAAGGCAGGTCCGGCCACCGACGTAAAGATGGCAGGAGCAACCATTTTGTCCATACCATACAACATACCGTTTGCACAGACTTTCCGTAACGTGACATCATCCGGATTGATGTTAATGGTCGTTCCGAATTGTGTCTTTACCTTTTTATTGGCAATCGCTTCAGGAAAAACAGGTAAGAGGTCACTGGCAACTGATTGCTTCAGAAAATACTTCAGTACCAATGGATCCAGCGTTGAAAGGGATGCATATCCTCCTACTTTCCAGTACTCATTGAAAAATGAGGTCAGGGCTTTGTTGGAAGGTGCAAAGATGGTATAGCATACACTTGAAAGCGTACTCATTTTCAGATAATTAGATGTAGGCCATTCATAAGCTATCGGAGGAAGTTCTCCATGGCTGTGCAGATACAATGTATCGCCCTTTCCGAAGTTGGTGGTCAACTCATTATCAAAGGTGTAAGTCGTATAGGAATTGTATAGGTTGAAAAACAAAGAATAGTCATCATACCTGTTTTTCAGCTCAGTATAGATGGTTTCCAGCGGATCAAGTACCTGATTGAGGAAATAGACATAACCGTTACTTGAAATCACATCATCCGTATTCAATACACTGGCATTGGACACATTAAATCCATAGTTGCTGCCGGTCCATTTTGAATTCGGATAGAAATACTCGTAGTTATAGGCTGCATCCAGTCCTTTAGACTGAAACAACTTATAGGAAAAAACAGGCAGGAAACGTTCCAGATGATAAACGGAAACCGAATCG
>JAUZOU010000381.1 GCA_030706285.1 Bacteroidota bacterium | reverse complement strand
TTTCATAGCCTCCGGAGTCTAGCAATTCATAATCCTCCCAGATTAACGGAGTTGATTCTGTCATGGGTCTCGTTTTTTAGTGTCCAATGCGGCAAACGTAGCGTTTTTTTTGGGGACGTCAAAATCTTTTTGCACTTTTGAACCTTTAAAAATAGAATGCTGATGGAACGAATTACCAGTTTGCAAAATCCTCGTATCAAGCAAATTCTGCGTTTATCCAAAAACAGGGAACGGCATGAACTTGAATTGGTTGCAATGGAAGGGGCCCGCGAACTTGGACTAGCACTTGATGCAGGCTACGTCCTGGATACCGCCTACATTTGCCCGGCTATTTATGGTCATAGCGAATACCCGGATCTCATCCATCGAATTCCACCACAAAAAATCATAGAGATCTCAGAGGCCATTTTTAAAAAGCTGGCCTACAGAGAACATTCTGACGGCATTATTGCACTGCTTAAACCTAAAGAACATAACCTGAATTCGATTATACTCCCAGAAAAGCCTTTTGTTATCGTCCTTGAAGCAGTGGAAAAGCCCGGCAACCTGGGAGCTATCCTTAGAACCGCTGATGCTGCCAAAGCTGACGCTGTCATCGTTTGTGACCCTAATACTGATATCTACAATCCAAATACTATCCGCTCCAGTATCGGATGCCTTTTCACCGTTCAGTTAGGTGTCGGAACGTCAGAAGAGACACTTGAATGGCTGAAAAAACATAAGATTAAAAGCTTTGCGGCAGAATTAACAGCCGCAAACTGGTATCAAGAATGTGACTTCAGGGAAGCTTCAGCTATCATTATGGGAACAGAAGCAGATGGGCTGACGGATTTCTGGCTTCGACAGGCAGATGTCCGGATTAAAATCCCGATGCGGGGCAAAATCGACTCATTGAACTTATCCGTTTCAACAGCGATCCTGACCTTTGAGGCCATGCGCCAAAGAGGGTTTTAACCTAACCGCACATGCTTTGCTTTGATGGTGCGTTTCACAAACATGGATGCACTTTCTTCAAATTTCGATTCTGACTCCGTTGTCAGGAAAGTACACGTTCCACCGGTTGTACAATGTTGTTTCATCTCCGGATGCCTCGACAAATAGCCTTTCAGGCTCTCCGCCACATATTCTCCTTGCGAAATGACACGGACATCCCTTGGAACAAATCGTCGAATCTGAGGCAATAAAAGCGGGTAATGGGTGCATCCTAATACCAAGGTATCGATATCCTTGTCTTTATCAAATAAATTTTTCAGACTTTTCTTAACAAAAAAAGCGGCTCCATCAGAATCATATTCTCCGTTTTCAACCAACGGCACCCACATTGGACAGGCTTCTCCCGTTAACACGATATCCGGAAAAAGCTTGTGGATTTCAATTGGATATGAACCGGATAAAATCGTACCTGGCGTACCAACCAAACCAACATGACGCGTTTTTGTCAGTGAACCGAGTGCCTCAACGGTTGGGCGGAGTACACCAAGGACTCTTAATGAAGGATCCAATTGGGGAAGATCTATCTGCTGGATCGATCGTAAGGCTTTGGCAGATGCCGTATTACAAGCCAGTATGACCAATGAGCAACCTTGCTCAAACAAATACATGACGGCCTGTCTGGTAAATTCATAAACCAAGTCAAAGGAGCGGTTCCCATAGGGAGCCCTTGCATTGTCACCCAAATAAAGGTAATCATAACCAGGAAGGGTTTTTCTAAAGTTTTCCAGGATGGTCAGTCCACCATAACCTGAGTCAAAAACGCCGATAGGTCCTTCCTTGGAATTCATATGCTGCTGATTCATCAAAATGGTTTAAAAACACCAGAAGCTGCTCTGATTAGAGACAGCTTCTGTTCATTTTATCGCAATAGAACTTATTTCAAGCCTAACTTAGCTCGAACCAGATTGGTCACATCAATACATTTATCTGTGGACCAGAATGATAAGCCATTATTAGCAGAAGAAGTATCAAAAATCAGGGTGAACCCATTATCATTTCCGACAGCTTTAACCGCTGCATCCAACTTGTTGTTAATTGGCACGATCAATGCTTCTTCCTGTTTTTTAATGTCATTCTGCGAATCCTGATAGAAAGACTGCAAACGTTGTTGAATATCCTGAATTTCAGCTTCTCTACGAACGCGGATTGCTTCCGGCATAGTATCACGTCCTGCCATGTAGTCAGAACCTTTTTTCTGATATTCTTCCTGAATTTTTTCGATTTCTTTCTTGTAATCTGAAGTCACCTGGTTTAATTTCTTTTCAGCTTCAATTGTTTCAGGCATGCTTTGAAAAATATCAGCTCTGCTATAATAGCCAAATTTCAGTTCCTGTGCAAAGACAGTCGTCAAAGGAATCAAACAAATCAGTGTAAGTACGATTTTTTTATTCATAGTAAGTTATTTATTAATGTTTCTTAGTTGACTTTGCCGGCAAAATTACGGATTTTTTTCAATATCCCATCTTCCTGAGAATAAGATCGCTTATATCGATTTTCGGTGAGGCGAAAAGGATATTGGATCCGGATGCTCTATCCAGCACCAGCATATACCCTTCTTCTTCAGATATCTGTTTGATGGCATTATATATCTCATCCTGTATTGGATTCAACAAGCTCTGACGTTTTTTGTACAATTCACCTTCAGATCCAAAATAGGTCTTCTTCAAGTCTGCCGCTTCTTTTTCTTTAGCGAGTATCTCTGCCTCACGTTTCTTTTTCATATCATCAGACAGATACACCATTTCAGACTGGTACTTTGTATATAGATCTTTGGCTGACTTTGTCAACACATCCACCTCTGCCTGCCATTTCTTGGAAACCTGATTCAGCTGGTCATTGGCCATTTCATAGGCCGGGATTTTTGACAGAATATAATCCATATCGACCAAGGCGAATTTTTGTGCAAAACAGCCGACAGTACCCAAAAACAGAGTAGCAAAAATAATTAGGCTCTTCTTCATAGCTCTGACGTTTTTTAATAGAGCATCAAAAATACGGATTATTTCTTAACAGAGTCTTGTGTTAACCATTTTTTTAATTCCCGGTTCACAGTCTTTTAGAATTCCTGACCGATCACAAAATGGAATTGCCCTCCACTGACAGATGTTGCACTGGCAGAAGCTTTGTCGAAACCATAAGCCCAGTCAATTCCCATCAGACCAACCATAGGCAGGAAGATTCTGACACCGACGCCAGCCGAACGCTTCAATTGGAAGGGCTGCCACAGTTTGGACGTACTCCAAAGGTTACCAGCCTCAACGAAAGCCAATGCATAGATGGTCGTTGATGTCTCCATCATCAGCGGATAGTGAAGTTCACAACCCAACCGTTCATAGATGTTCGAAACACCCAGCGATCCGTTCTCATAGCCAC
>JAUZOU010000380.1 GCA_030706285.1 Bacteroidota bacterium | reverse complement strand
CCGTATCACCGTTCACCAGGAAGCGGTTATAGACAGCATCCGGTACCCAGCTGCTGAATTTGTGCAGTTTGTTCATGGGTTTTCCATCGTTTCCTCTGAACCAGATGTTGATAGCCTGATCCAGGTATATCTTATTACGCAACCAACGACCTTCATAGATATGATGTCCCAGGGCACACGAAATCAAATTGTACCGGTCAGCGTAAGAACGAGGCACCAGAAATTCCGTGATCGCATAGCCGGCCGGAGTCTTCTCAATGTGTTTGCGGTAAGTCCACCAACGGTAATAATACAGTTCCAGAAAATTATCCTGCGGACAATCGAAAAATGGGATATTGGCTTTCATCCATTCCCAGGCGGCTGAATCCGGAATGGCTTGAACGATGTTCTCGTTTTCCATCCGGTTGAAATAGTCGACAAAATGTTTATAATCGGCCGGTTTAAGTATATCGGCCGGTTTAAGCGGTTTCCTGGCATGCACGGCAAAGCAGCCGGTCAACAGCATTGAAAAGACAAACAGGATGGTATTGAAACGTTTCATAGGATCATATCTTTTTCGTTCAAGGGCATAGGCAACTCGCATGTCAACTGATCATCGACTTTGAAATTTGGTACAGGCATGCTCGTTTCATATAATCGGATCCCCTTCTTCGTTAATGTCATGTGGACTCCGCAGGTCTGTTTGTATAAATAAGTTCGTTTCATGATTAAAGCGGTTCCGTTTTAAGTGACTGAATGTAATAAATGGCTTCAGGATCAACAGCCCCCGTCTGTTCCAGGTCCGAAAACCTATCTGCCGGTGTTTCCGGCGTCGGGAACAACCGTGGTTCGCCCGTTCGAAACACGATACGGGAAAAAGAAGCGACCGGAGCAAAGAACAGGCCGGTATAGACTTTTTTACCATCGATATTGACGTCATAGGCCCGCCTGTCTTGATGGACCAGCACTTCAACCTGATAAGTTACGGCGGGCTGATACACAAACGAACAGGCCAACCGGGCACCAGCTTTGGCACGGAAGTAGCCGTCCGGCATCAGACTTAACCGGATGGCCGGGTTGCCCTGTGCATTTTGAAACTCGATATCCAAACGCCCATGGTTCGATTGGGCTGCTTCAATGGAAAAAACGACCTTAAAATTGTGCGATTCGGGAATAACCCTTTCAGCTTTAGCATAGTCAAACGGATCTTTATCTCTCAAAACCAAACATTTAACATAATTCTTATTTCGTTCAATTCCCACCGGTGCCCATAGAGGGCTGTAGGTGTTCCATTGCTCCAGTTCTTTGCCGTCAGGCAGCTGATCAAATAAATCATTCGCCTGCAACGCTGTTTCAGACACGATGGGAACGGGAACGGATGCCACCCAGATATCTTCCTTATTCATGCTGTAGGTAACCCATAATTTCCCATCCGGAGGCGTACCGTTGTTTTCCTGAATACCTCTGACATACTGAGGCCCGTATGATTTGTAGGCACCGCCATAGCGCATCGGTGAAATTTCGCCGTTCACCAGCAACAGGTTTGTGTAATTCAGTCCGTCCTGGCTGACGGAAACAGCCAGAGGCCAACGAAATTCGGACGGATTGTAAACAGTGGCATACCGTCCGTCAGACGTCCGCTGTCCCCAAATCTTGGCATTGCTATTGACAAAACCCTGCGCTCTCGTAACAGGTTCATACCAGGTCTTGCCACCATCACGGCTAACCGACGTCAGTGCATTTTTCCACAAACCGATCACCCGTCCATCCGGCAAGTGATAATAGGAAAAGGCTTTATATTGTTTTTTCAACGGAATCAAGGGATCGTTCCGGTCAGATTCCTCCACCATCTGCAACATATACAACGGATTGGTCAGTATTTCATTGCAAGCTGCGACAAATGGTTTATCCTTGCTCCGTTTGAAAAAGGGGTAGTCCGTATTTGTTTCATTGAACGCATGGTTATAGTGCAAAAAGTAAATCGGGCCATAAGATCCGTCCGCTTTTATCTCGCGTACCACCCGGCCGATGCCGTTGCCATCGTTCGGATCATCACCGGGGCCTAACGAAATGCCGTAAAAAGCCAATACCAGGAGTTTGCCGCTTTTCGAAACATAAAAGCCAACCCGCTGGTGCATCACGGCCATCAGATTTTTTGCCGCGATGGTACTGCCTTCTTTGGTCGTACCATCCGGGACCTTGTAGGAAGGAAAAATGACGGCTGGCTTCGACCAAGTCTGACCCTGATCGGCGGAACGGATAAGCAGTGTTTGGGCCGGCGGTACATGCTCCCCTACCGGATCGCTCAGGTATTCTACAAAAAAGGTCTTGTTCCAGTAGGCCATCATGGGCGCATGGTTGTAGGTCCAGCCAAAACCGTCTGTCTCAAGAGGGCGTTCCCGGCAGGCCCGCATAATCTGCCGGTTGTGCACACCGATGGCCGGCGTCAGTTGTCCATGATGGTAATCGACGTTCGAAAGCGTGCGGCCGGAATAATGTACCAAGTCTTCTGCCTGTATGGAAATACAGGCAAACAACAGCAGCCAACCATATAAAGCAATTCGTTTCATGACTATTCGAACATTCTGCAACTCACATTTTTTCATACCGGACCGTCGTTTCGTCCTGATCCGTTTTATTTAACCGGTTTAACCTCCTTAACGTGAAACGCCCGCAACAATTTTCTCAAGACCTTTCGGTTGGATATAAAAATCGTGCCGTGTTTGTGTCCCTTCGGAATAGAAATCTCCGTCGAGATATCTTCAAAACTGTCAAAATCGAGCGTACTCACTGCCGAATATTTTTTCTCGCCATAGGCATCATAATAGATAAGCCATTTAGCGCCTACCTTCACTGCCGCCGGCCCTTCCGTCTGGAATCCGGTGAAAGCCGGCGATTCACCTTCATAAGGTCCTGATAACTGATTAGCGAAAGCAACCTTCAGATTACGTTCCGGCCTTGTGTTATCCTTATAAACCAGCACATAATCTTTAGCTCCGCGGTTTACAATGGTACCGTCAATGACGCTATACCCCGGATCAAAGAAAAGCCTGGCAGGCGTAAACGTCTGAAAGTCCTTGGTCGTCGTATAGTATAACCGGTGGTTGTTTTGTTCTTCTTCTATACCTCTGTCAAATTTATACGGTACCGTCGAAGCCCAGATGATGAGGAACGAATCGGCCGTGTCATCGTAAAACAACTCCGGAGCCCAGACATTGACCGTAGACGTATCATAAGCCCTGACGTTGATGTGTTTCTGTGCTGACCAGTGTACCAAATCTTTGGAACAAGCATAACCAAAACCAGGATCCCCTTTCCAGCTACACGTCCAGACCAGGTGAAAAATGCCGTCCGGTCCCTGTACAATGGACGGATCCCGCATCACCTTTTGATTT
>JAUZOU010000038.1 GCA_030706285.1 Bacteroidota bacterium | reverse complement strand
GACATGATTTGGCCGATGAGTATCATGATGAAAGCGTTGACAAGCACCAATGATGAAGAGATTCGAGTTTGCCTGAAAATGCTGATGGACAGCGAAGCTGGTACGGGATTTATACACGAGTCATTTCATAAAGACGATCCGTCCAATTTTACTCGTCCATGGTTCGCCTGGCAAAACACCTTGTTTGGTGAATTGATTATTTCTTTGGTTGATAAAGGAAAAATCGGTTTGTTGAATAGTTTGTAATCATCAAAAGTGCACAATGTATTGTCCTGACAGGATATCCTGGCAACGGAAAGGCATAACCAGTTATACCTGTTTTTCAATTAGAAAGGATTGGAAATTATTGTTAACCATCTTTCATTTTGTATTGGACCTAACTTCACGATTATCACTGCTAATCCGTTCTTTGGCTAAAGGAATGAATGCCGGATCTTGTTTATGTCCATTCAATTCGTTGTATGTAAAAATTATGTAACTGATTTATATACAATAGTTTAAAATGCCTTTTTTTGATTAAGTTTTTTATAAGCCGCAAAAATGATTGAAAAACGATATAACTTTGAAACCTGGATTTTGTCTTTCTAATATGCCTATACCAGTCACTTCATTTGCCAGTCACTTCATTGAAATCTGCCGAGCTTACAGACAACGGGAAAATATAGATTCTAATTAGTTAGATGGTGCGTTGTCTAATGTGATTCCGTGGTCGACCCCGTTTTTATTATGAATAATTATTCCAATATAGATAGTCGTATTCTGTTAAAGGCAATAGCTGAAGAAGATTCAGAACCGGCTCTTGAATCATTATACAGCTTGTATTTTGACCGGCTAATGCGTTTTGTTCAGCTATACATGAATTCGGAACAAGAATCGGAAGAAATTATTTCAGATGTTTTTTTTACCATATGGAAAAATAGAAAATCGTTACCCGAGATAAAAAATGTGAATGCCTATCTGTATAAAATGGCAAGAAATTTGTCAATCGACTATCAGAGAAAGCATAAGATGAATTTTGACAGGCTGGAAGACCTTCCTTTTGATCTTTATTTAAAAACAGAGACAACGCCTGAAGATGACCTGGTATCAAAAGAGCTGATTGATCAATTGAATGAAGCCATTAATGCGCTTCCAAATCAATGTAAAATGGCGTTTAAGCTTATACGTGAAGACCAGATGAAGTATAAGGAGGCAGCAGAGATCTTGAATGTCTCCGTCAAAACGCTGGAAGCTCATATCACAAAGGCGATGAAAGTACTTACGCAGGTTATCAATTCTACGAATTAACTTGTTTACACTGTTTTTTTTTTGCTATCTATTGCGAATTCAGCTGCTTTAAGCTGAATAGAATCAGATAGATATGACTTTTCGTGCCGATCCTGAAAAAAAAAGAAGAAAATCTGTTTCTGCACTAAGGGATAAATAAAATTGCTACGTCTAATCTATAGCACAAGTAAATGAATGAGGATTATTAAAAATGATAAACAATAACAATATAGATCAATTAATTAGTAGAGTTTTATCAAATAAGGCGACACAAGAAGAGAAGGACCTGTTTGATAAGTGGTTGAAGGCTGATTCAGCCCACTTGTCTGAATTTGCCAAATTAAAATCGTATTGGAATTCAAGGGTTGACTATACTTGTGAGACGCCTGTGGATGAGGCATTCGAGCGATTTAAAAATAACAGGCTGAGGAATGAGGAAAAACACGATAAGCCCAAAAAACAGCCTTATTTTCTTTGGGGATTTGTATCAATGGCTGCTGCCATTGCCCTGCTTTTGGTTATTGCCGGTAAATTATTCATGCCTGCACAACTTGAAAAATATTCATTTTCCACTCAAAACCAAAGAGATACACTCTATTTGCCGGATTCGACAATGGTTGTTTTAAATAAATTCAGCCGGATGGAGTACACATCGAATTATAATAAAAAGGAAAGGCATATCAAGTTTGTTGGCGAAGGTTACTTTGATGTTCGTAGAAACCCAGCTTCTCCTTTTGTCGTTGAGATGGGGAAAAGCCGGATTACCGTATTGGGAACAGCCTTTAATATTCGTGCTTATCGACAGGAGGATTTTATAAGAACGACGTTAATAAGAGGCGCCATTCGTTTCAATATTGATCATGAAGATGATGATCAGGTCACGTTGAGGCCTAATCAGGAACTTTATTATAATAAAAAAAATCAGGAGATCAGCCTGAAATGTGTTGATGCCTCTTTTGCCTTGCTTTGGATGAAAAATGTGTACAGATATGATGCTGCATCGCTTCAATACCTGTTGAATGATATTGGAACGATATATGGTAAGAAAATATGTATCACAAATCAGGAACTTGCCAATACCATTATTTCCGGTTCATTCCATGAGAAGCAATCACTCAACGAGATTCTAACCATCATTTCGAGAAGTGTTCCGATCAAATGGAGTATGGAGCATAACGATACCATTCTTATAGACTATAATTAATGACAGGTTGACTTATGAAACGAGCATGCTTGTATAAAGCAGCCGAGCCAATAGTCACATCGGCAAAACAACTAGTATCCCATGAAAACATAGATGAGCTTTTTGTCCAATGGCTTGTTTCTCTGATGGGAAAACGAACCTATAATATCCAGTAAATCAAAACCTTAAATATAAATCGAATGTTTATGATAAGAGATTCAGATCATAAAGTGAACAAATGCATCATAATGGCACTGTTTGTTCTCCTGTTTGTGCCGGCCTCGCTGATGGCTCAGTCCTCTGGTTTTACCATCAATATGAATCATGGAACGTTAAAACAACTTTTTAATGCGATAGAGAAACAGAGTGACTATTTATTGGTTTATGTCGATTCGGATATTTCGAACATTTATGTAACGCTTAACATAAAGAATAAACCGATCAATGAAACACTTAATGCTGCTCTGAAAACGACAAATTTAAAATACCGGATAGATGGCAAGAGCATTAGTGTTTATAAAAATCCCAAGAATCAGGCTCCTAATGTAAAAGGTGCAAAAAAAAGAGTGACCGGCCGCGTCACCGATGAAAACGGAGCGGCCATTCCTGGAGTCACCATCTTTGAAGAAGGCAATGCCGTTAATGGTACGATTACGGATGCAGATGGTATTTATGTGCTGTCTGTTAATACCAATTCTTCGATAGTTGTATCCTGTGTTGGTTATCAGACATATAAAGAGCTGATAAAGGCAAGCAAGAATGTCTATGATATTTTATTGACGGAGGATGTCAAATCGTTGGATGAAATGGTGGTGGTCGGTTACGGACAGCAACGAAAGATCAGTAGCATCGGTGCCCAGTCTACTTTAAAAGTCCAGGATATAAAAACACCTTCTGCCAGTTTGTCGACGGTTTTAGCTGGCCGGCTTTCCGGCGTCATTGCCGTTCAGCGTACAGGCGAACCGGGTAAGGATGGCGCTGATATCTGGATCAGAGGTATTTCGACTCCAAACGCTTCTTCTCCTTTGATTTTGGTCGATGGTGTCGAACGCTCTTTCAATGATATTGATCCGGAAGATATTGAATCCCTGACCACCCTTAAGGATGCTTCTGCAACAGCCGTTTATGGTGTGAGAGGGGCAAACGGGGTTATCTTGATTAAAACGAAACCCGGTAAGATTGGAAAGCCTAAAGTCAGTGTTGACTATTATGAAAGTTTGACCCGGTTTACCAAACGATCGGAGCTCGCTGATGGTATTGTTTATATGAATGCAGTCAATGAAGCATTGAGTAATAACAATGCTTCGGCGAAATACTCGGAGGACTATATTCAAAAGACACAAAGCAAGGCTGATCCCTATTTATACCCGAATGTGAATTGGATGAATGAACTTTTTAATGACTTTGGTTACAATCGCAGGGTAAACGCCAATGTAAGAGGGGGTAGCCAGAATGCAAACTATTATGCATCAATCAGTTATTATAACGAAACCGGCTTAATGAAAACGAATGAAGTAGAAAACTACGATTCGAAAATGAACTATAGCCGCTATAATTTTACCACCAACCTGAATCTTAAAATTACCGAAACGACTAAACTTGATATTGGAGCGCAAGGCTATTTGGGTGAAGGCAATTATCCTGCCATCTCTTCTTCGGATATTTATCAGGCCTGTATGGATATCAGCCCGGTAGACTATCCTAAAATGTTCTATATAAATGGCGTTCCTTATGTTCCTGGGATCAATCCAAACGGCGGGTCACGAAATCCTTACGCCGATGGGACCATGAGGGGCTTTCAAGATGATACAAAGAATCAGATCTATTCAAATGTCCGTCTGACGCAGGACTTGTCAAAGTTGACCAAGGGCTTGAATTTTTCTACGATGTTTGCCTACGATGTTTATTCGTATGAAAGTTTAAGCCAATCGAAAAGGGAATCAACCTATTATTTTGCCGACAGATCAAATCCTTATGATGCAGATGGCAATCCGATCTTGACTCAGACCTATACCGGATCGTCGGATTTACAATATAACGATGCTTCAAGTGGAAATAAAAGAACCTATCTGGAAGCCTCTTTTACCTATGACAGGGCTTTTGGCAAGCACCGGGTTGGTGGTTTGCTGTTGTACAACCAACAAAGCAAATCCAATTATCCTGCCGGTACTTTGGAAGAATCGTTGCCATACCGGGTCATGGGAGTAGCCGGACGTGCAACGTATTCATGGGATGACCGTTACTTTACCGAATTCAACATCGGTTACAACGGTTCGGAAAACTTTGCTCCTAAAAAGCGATTTGGTACGTTCCCTGCCATCGGTTTTGGCTGGGTTGCTTCCAATGAACAATTTTGGGAACCTATAACTCCCGTCGTTTCTTTTTTCAAAATTCGTTACACAAATGGTACGATAGGAAACAGCGATGTTTCTGGCAGGCGCTTCATGTATCTGGACCAGTGTCAATATAATTCCGATTATGGCTATATGCTGGGAAGTACCACAACCAAAACGGATGGTGTCCAAATTGTAAACGATGCCGTTGATCTTGGTTGGGAAACATCCCATAAGCAGGACCTTGGTATCGATTTCAAACTTTTTAAGGATGAGCTGTCCGTTATTTTTGATTTATTCAAGGAGCACCGTACCGATATTCTGCTGGCAAGATCGCAGTCTATTCCTGATTTTCTTGGTTATATGTCCGATCCTTACGGAAATGTCGGCGTTGTTGACAACCATGGTTTTGACGCTTCCGTCGAGTACAATAAGTCAATCGGAAAGGACTGGCTGATTTCGGTTCGTGGCAATGTGACCTATAATAAGGATAAATGGGTTGAAAGCGATCAACCTGAGCAAAAGTACAGTTGGAAGAATAAAAGAGGTACCAATGTAAATGGCATCTGGGGTTATGTGGCAGACGGGCTGTTTACACAAGAAGAAATCGATAATATCAGTCAGTATCCTACTCAATTTGGAACATTGCAGGCAGGCGATATCAAATACAAGGATTTGAATGGTGATCATGTCATTGACTCTTACGATGAAAGATGGATCGGGAATGGAGATGTTCCGAATATGGTCTATGGTTTTGGCCTCAACGTGCAATATAAACAATTGTCTTTAGGACTCTTGTTCCAGGGAACATCCGGTGCAGACAGACTTATCAGCGGAAGCAGCATCAATCCTTTCAAGGGTGATGGAGGAGGTGGAAACCTTTTCTCCAATATATATGACCGTTGGACGGTGGACAATCCGAGCCAAAATGTATTCTATCCTCGTTTAGCGTATGGCTCAGACAAGGCTGATAATGTCAATAACTTTCAACCAAGTACATGGTGGGTAAAAGATGTTGATTTCCTAAGGCTGAAAACCATGCAGGTTTCTTACAACCTACCCAAAGTATGGTTTAAAAAGATGGGGTTAGAGAATGTCTCTGTTTATATGATGGGTGCCAACCTGTTGACGTTCTCCAAATTCAACCTGTGGGATCCGGAACTGAACACCAGTAACGGAACATCTTACCCGAATATAGCCACCTATTCGGCTGGTGTTAATTTTAGTTTTTAAATATAGACTAGTATGAGAAGAATATATTATATAATGACAATACTATTGTCAGCCGGATTATTGTCAGCTTGTTCGGACTTCTTTGATCAAGTGCCTAATGACAGGTTGTCAACTGAAAAAATCTTTGAAACCAAAGCTGGTACAGAGAAATACCTGGCAAGCGTTTATACGTACATTCCGGACGAGGCCAATCAGCGACTCACCAGCGGCCCATGGACGGCAGGCTGTGATGAAGCCGAGTACGTATGGGGATTTGTTAGCAGTCAATTGGTGAACAATAACACGCTTACTGCGACGGAAGAAGTCGATTCAAGGTTTTGGAAACAATGGTACAGTGGCATTCATACGGCGACCGTTTTTATGCAGAATGTCCATACGAGCAGCGATGTGACGGAAGCGATGGCTAAGCAATGGACGGCGGAAGCACGTGCCTTAAGAGCCATTTACTATTTCTATTTGCTAAGAGCTTACGGGCCTGTCCCCATTATCGGAGAAAAAATCATTTCGTTGAATGCCTCTGTCGAAGAGGTTCAGCTACCCAGAAACACGGTTGACGAATGCGTCGATTATATCGTTTCTGAATTAACAAAAGCCATGAGTGAGGGCTTGCTGGAACATGTGTCTTTGGCTTCAGACGGAATTGGCAGAATCGACCAGACAATCGCTCAGGCGTTTAAGATAGAAGCCTTGATGCTGAAAGCAAGTCCCTTGTTTAATGGCAGCGTTCCTTATTACGCCAGCTTGCAGAATACAGATAGCACGTATTTGTTTCCTCAACATCTGACCAAAGACCAAAAGATTGCCAGATGGAAAGAGGCAGCTGATACGGCAGCGGTATTTCTTAAGAATTATGAAGGGAAATATTATGATCTTGAACGAGTCTATACGACCAGCGGTCAGCTTGATCCATACCTCTCGTACCGGAAAGCGTTACGTGGCGCTTACACGAATCTGTCCAATTACAAAGAACTGATTTTCTACCGGATTTTTAATTCGACGTCAGTCATGCAGTATGACAGGACGCCATATCATAGCGGGGCGCCCAACTCTGATTATAAAGCTTCGGGTGGCCTGGGGGCTACTCAGGAAATGGTCGATGCTTACTTTATGGCTAATGGTAAGTTGCCTATCTCAGGTTATGAAGCCGATGGGGTGACTCCGATTATCAATCCGGAATCCGGCTATGAAGAAACCGGTTATATTTCTTCGGCCTATCTTGACCCTGTTTCAGGGGTTCAGTTTGCACCTAAACGGACGTACAAGATGTATACGAAACGGGAACCAAGGTTCTATGCAAACATAACGTTTAATGGTCAGAAATGGCTGAATGAAAAAGATGGCATTGTCTATACAGATATGACATACAATGGAAATTCAGGTAAGGCAAAAGGTCTTAACGACTATTCAAAAACCGGCTATGTTGTCAGAAAATGCGCTCCAGAAGGTGCATGGCAGACTGAGGACCGCGTTTGTATCTTAATGAGACTTCCCCAGGTCTACCTGAACTATATTGAAGCTCTCAACGAATCTCAACCTGGACATCCAGATATTCTGAAATACCTGAATCTGATCAGGGAAAGGGCAGGAATCCCTCAATATGGAACGGGGAGCGGCCAGCTTCCGGTTCCGGCAGATCAAGTGGCAATGAGACAAGCTATCCGTGCTGAAAGAACAGTAGAATTGATGTTCGAAAATGTGCGCTATTTTGATGTAAGACGTTGGGGAATTGCCAATGAGACTCAAAACAAGGCTATTTATGGCATGAATATAGAGGGAGACGGAACCGCGTTTTACAAACGTACAAAGGTGGAAGACCGGGTTTTCGAAAACAGACAGTACTTCTTCCCTATTCCGCAAGGAGAAATTGATGTCAATAAAAAGTTGGTACAAAATCCGGGGTATTGATCGATAAATACAGGTGTGCCGTTTTGGCACACCTGCTAAATCACTCATATTCTTCCTAATGATTGTATATTTCACAGGCTGCGATGCCTGTGATGGTGAATATTATTTAATAAGTGCTTTTTTATCTATTTACCTAAGACTATGACTATGAAAAAAAATTGCCTTAAAATGCTGGTGACCGGGATGCTTGCATGCCTGCCACTATCTATGCTTTGGGCCCAGACACAGATTTCCGATGAGGCTGGACTAAAAGCAATTGCTAACGACTTAGCTGGTAGTTATATTTTGACTCAAGATATTACTATCACCGGTGATTGGACACCTATCGGTACGGATGATGCGCCCTTTACCGGAACAATCGATGGCAACGGAAAAGCCATCAAGAATCTGAAAATCAATCTGTCATCATCAGACAGAGTCGGCTTTATCGGTCTTGCCAATGGAGCTGTCATAAGAAATCTTGGTATTGAGAATGCCAATGTTATCGGACAAAATGATGTCGGTGCTATAGCCGGAAGAATTATGGGCTCAACGGTCGAGAAGTGCTGGGTAACCGGCTATGTTGAAGGCAATGATCACGTCGGGGCTGTTATTGGCGGCTCTGAAAGTGATGTCCAATCAACGTTGAAAAACTGTTATGCCTATGCCTATTCAAATACAAGGTCTTCACAGGTTGGCGGCATTATCGGAACAGTCAAAAACATCAATATATCCAACTGCTATTTTGCCGGCAAGGTGGTATCTCCGGGCTCAAATTCCGGCGGTATCGCTTCCCTCATTGATTGCGACGGTAACAACAGCATTGAAAGTTGCATTTCCATGGCTCAGGACATTGAAGGTGGCACCGCCTATCGTATCCTGGCAAATACAGGTGGCCGATCCGTGACGTTGAGTTATAATTATGCGTATGCCAACAGCCTTGTAAATGGCAATACCGTTTCAACAACTGACGGTGATTACGGGGCTTCGGGACTTCATGGTGAAAATGCCACACTGGATCAATTAAAGACGGCAAGTAACTACAACGTTCTGTTGTGGGACTTTGACAATGTCTGGAAAATTGAAGGTGGCGGTTTCCCTGTCTTCAAGTATCAGACGTTGCCCCTCAATCTGGATATGATTGTTAATTGTACGAATTCAGCAGCTGTCGCCAACGGCAAAACCGTCCAACTATCGGCGGCATCCATTATTCCAGGACGGACAGTGTTCTATAAAAGCTCAGATGAAAATCTGGCCACTGTTGATGCTCAAGGACTTGTTACAACAAAAGCAGCAGGCAACGTGACGATCACTGCTTATACTCAAACAGACGGATTCAGCAACGGTGCCGAAGCAACGTGTGCGATTCAGATTGTCGAAGTAAGCAGCAATATTACTACAGCCGCTCAATTGAATGCCATGCGTTATGCACCTGAAGGTAATTATCTACTAATGAATGATATTGATTTGTCAGGTACTGATTATCAAAATTGGGTACCGATCCAAAATTTCTCCGGAACATTTGATGGTAATGGACATGTCATTAAGAACATGAAAATTAATACCAATTCCAATTCGGTTGGTTTCTTCGGTTCTGTTGATGGGGCGACCATTAAAAATGTCGGTATTGAAGGGGCAACTGTCGTAGGCGGAACACCCAACGACAATGGCTGTGATGTCGGTGTTCTGATCGGTCAGGCCAATCAGCTCACACTTGAAAATTCGTATGTTTCTGATAGTTATGTAGAAGGCCGCGATCATGTCGGGCTGATGGTTGCCAGTACGGGCAGACGTGACGGGGTGACATCGATCATCAAAAACTGTTATTCGACAGGACGTTTGAAAAACTATGTTTCCCAGGGTGGTGGTATTATTGGTTTGGCAGAAGCAACCACCATTGAAAACTGCTATTTTTCGGGTTCTATTGACGGTGCCGGAAATGTGGCTTGTATTGCAGCGTTGGCTGAAGCCGGTGACGTGTTGATTAAAAACTGCGTGGGGTTGTCTCCGTATATTTCCGGTAACAATACCAGCCGTGTACTCTGTGTTAAAGGCGATAATGCCACATTGACGCTGGTCAATAATTACGGCCGTGTCGGCATGCAGGAAATTGAGGGTACTGATGTTTATTATTCCGAATCGGACAATGCAACAGACTATTGCGGAGCGGACATGAAATTTTCGAGTTCAAAAGATCAGAGTTTCTATGAAACGACTCTTGGCTGGGATTTTGCCAATGCCTGGAAAATGATTCCGAAAGATAATGCGGATGATGCCGGTATTTATCCGGTTCTGAAATGGCAAACCGGAAAGATCAGTGCTCACTTGCTCGGTGTCCCGTCTTCCGTTACCCGTCTGATGCTGACTTCTACGTTACCGTACGCTGTTTACGGATCTCACGGTCAGACTGTCATCTTTGGTTCTGAAAATGAAAATGTACTGAAACCGGATGCTTCCGGCTATACCGGATTGGCTGCTGGCAGGGTAAAAGCGTTGGTTTCTTCTGCTGCTACTTCTTACATGAATGCGGCCAGTGATGCCTTTACCGTGCTTGTTTGCGATCCGAATTACGTCAACCTCATTTACACTCCGGCAGATTTTGACAACATCCGTAATGACCTGGCCGCCAACTACCGGTTGGCCAATGACATCGATTTAAGTTCATTCGACAATTTTGAACCGATCGGTACAAACAGTGATACTCCTTTCACCGGCAAATTATATGGAAATGGTTACAAGATTCAGAATCTGAAGATCAACAGACCTGACGATAACAATCAAGCCTTGTTCGGTTATACTAGAAACGCTTATATTGACCAGCTGACGCTCGATAAAGTGAATGTCATCGGTTCAAGCGATGTTGGTGCGTTGATTGGAAAAGGTGTTGGAACGACGATCAGTAAAGTCAGCGTGACCGGTTACATCGAAGGAAATGACCATGTTGGTGGTATCGGCGGTGGTACGGATGGCGGTACGTATTCCTATATTCAGGACAGCTACGTGAATGCCGATGTCAAGACCAGGTGTTCCCAGGTTGGTGGTATTCTGGGCGTTGCCCAGTCTGTTCATGTAGACCGTTGCTATGTTGCAGGAACAATTACCGCTATGAGTGATCAGGATCGTTATAATGCCGGTGGTATCATTTCCTTAACTGAAAATGACAATGTCAATCTGAATGCCTGCGTTTCATTGCCAACTTCTATTACCGGTGGCACTTGCAGCGAATTTGTCGCTAGAGGAAATGCACTGGAATCCATGACCAACTGCTATACCCGTTCTGATGTTGTGATGTCGCCTTTTGCTTCTGACGATAAAGGTCTTGGACAAGCAACGGACAGCCAGAAAAAAATTGTAAGCACCTTCCAGAATAATGCTATTTACAAGTCCATCGGATGGGATTTTGATACGGTATGGCAAATGACTGACGGAAGTTATCCGACGCTCAAGTTTATTACGACAGGTTTGAAACAACTGGCAGAAAAGGCAGCTGTTTCCGTTTATTCGGCAAACGGATGTGTTTTCATTTCGGCTGCAAAACCGGTGAACGTACGTATCTATTCATTAACCGGAGGCTTGGTTTATCAGTCCAATGTTTCCGATAGTCAGAAAGGCATCTCGTTGCCTAAGGGCTGTTACATTGTCAAGGCCGGAGAATCCGTTACGAAAATTCTGAACTAGCCTATTGTTCGATTATTTTATGAATTACACCTTAACCCGGGCATAAATGTTTGCGGTTAAGGTGTAATTTTGTAGTAGACTTTTTTTAATCGATTGATGTATGAAATTTTACAAAATGGTATTTTTAAGTGGGCTGTTGCTTTTCGGTACAGCTGTTTCGGCCCAGGATTGGCCCAATCTGGGACGTTTTCAGTCTGAAAATGCTAAATTGGGTAAACCGGCTAAAGGTGAAAAGCGGGTGGTGTTTATCGGGAATTCCATTACGGAACAATGGATTGGGGCAGATCCGGCCTTTTTTTCCGGTCATGGCTACATTAACCGTGGCATCGGCGGTCAGACAACCCCTCAGATGCTTGTCCGTTTCCGGCAGGATGTTATTTCTCTGGAACCGAAAGTGGTCGTGATACTCGGTGGCACCAATGATATTGCTGGAAATACCGGGCCTTCCACATTGGAAATGATTGAGGACAATCTGGCTTCTATGGCGGAATTGGCCAACTCGAACCATATCCGGGTGATTTTATCTTCTGTGATGCCGGTGTATGATTATCCCTGGAAACCGGGACTACAACCGGCTGAAAAAATAGTCCGCTTGAACAGTTGGATAAAAAGTTATTGCAAAAAGAAGCATTTTATTTATTTGGATTATTTCTCCGCTTTGGCTGATGAAAGAAACGGTATGAAGGCTTCATTGACTGTTGACGGTGTTCATGCGAACATGGCCGGCTATAAAGTCATGGAACCATTGGTCGAATCAGCCATACATAAAGCATTGAAATAATTAGAGCTGGAATATTATTAACTTGCAAATAATCAATAAATTATATATTCTAATGAACTCACTGTGCAAAACTGTTTGTTTTGGTTTGTTGATGCAAATAGGCTTCATTTTCTGTAGTCAATCCATGAGTGCAGCAACTGAAAATAAGACTTACCACTATAAAGTGGATGGAATAGATCGTTCATTTGTCATGCACTTGCCTTTGGGTCTGCCCAACAATGCGCCGCTGGTTTTTGTCTTGCATGGATATACAGGAACGGCGAATCCCAACGATTATGATTTGGATGATGTCGCTGACAAGAATAAATTCGCGATCTGCTACCCTCAGGGTGTAAAAGACGGGCAGGGTAAAACTTGCTGGAACGTGGGGTATCCTTTTCAGCAAGATATGAAGATTGATGATGTGAACTTTTTATGCGAATTGGCAAAACACCTTCAGAAAACCTTTCATTTGAGCAGTAAAAATACATTTTGTACCGGGATGTCCAACGGAGGTGAAATGTGTTATCTGCTTGCTTATACCAGACCGGATGTATTCGCTGCTGTAGCGCCTATTTCGGGTCTTACGATGGAGTGGGTCTATAGAAAATACGATTGCCCGAATCCGATTCCTTTATTTGAAGTTCATGGAACAGAAGACCGTGTTTCCGAATGGATGGGCGATTTGGACAACAAAGGAGGGTGGGGGGCTTATCTTCCCATTCCGGTGGCTATCGGTTATTGGGTGGCAAAGAACAGATGTACTCAGGAAGTCATCGATACCTTGCCTGTTAAGAACACCCAAAACGGTCATTATGTGATTACCCACAAGTACATCAACGGAATTGACGGACATGAGGTCTGGTTGTACCAAGTGGTAAACGGCACGCATTGCTGGAGTAATGTTGACCTCAATACAGGGGAAGAAATCTGGAAGTTCTTCAGAAAATTCATTAAATAAAAGCCTTGTAGTTTTGCATAACCGGTCAATTAGTTGATCGGGTGCGGACAGCAGACGGTAACAGGCTTGGTTTTTGCATTGACCTTTATCAGCCTGGAACTATTCAAATGAGGTGGTGGCAGGTTCTTAGAACTCTGTCACCACTTGTTTTCCATCCAGCCAGGCGGCCATGTTGAGGACGAGGAAGTTCCAGTTTTGAAAGCCTTTGTTGAGAACGGGTTCGCCATTTTCTGGAAGGTAGTATTCGTGGAGGGCTCCGAATCGTTCGAAGTCGCGGCCAAGAAGCAAGATGGTTTTCTCAGCGACTTCGCGGGCTTCTTCTTTAAATCCGTAATTAATTAGACCTCTGAATACGAGGTAGTTGGCGTTTATCCAGATGGGGCCGAGCCAGGAAGACGGATTACCGCTGGCGCGCAGGTCATACATCTTTTCCAGTGGAGAAAGGGTGCGGATACCGGCAGGGGCATTGAACGAGGTGGTG
>JAUZOU010000379.1 GCA_030706285.1 Bacteroidota bacterium | reverse complement strand
GTTTCAATCCACGCACCCACACGGGGTGCGACTTATTTTTGACGATACGAAAATCGTTCAAAATAGTTTCAATCCACGCACCCACACGGGGTGCGACTAAATAGATTTCTGACAAAACAATGATTAAAGCGTTTCAATCCACGCACCCACACGGGGTGCGACGGCATAGGCTCTAAGATATTAATAAAAAATAAATTAATCTAGCTCTTGCGCGAAACAAAAAATATCTCGAAAAAAATCAGGGACAAAATACCTAATGAACAATATAAATAGTTGATCTTCAGCAGCCGCGACAAGAACCATGATTTTAGAACAACTATTGGTTCGCGGAACTAAACAATCATCATTCCTTCAGGATCATAAGTTTCTTTTGTTCCAAAATGATCCACGCGATTCTTCCAATTATTTCCTAAATGATAAAATCTCAAACTATCATGATCTTTATCAGCAATTGATTCGAGTCGATGTTTTAGCTCCGAAAATTGAGCGGGGTCAAGCAAACACTCAAAAACAGAGTTCTGTACTCGCTGCCCGAAATTGACACATTGCTTAGCTACCTGACGCAGCCTTTTCTTACCGGCCGGGCTGGTCGTTTCAACGTCATACGTAATTAAAACCATCATACTTTCTACTTATTTACAAACACCGGATAATTATCCATATCACCTCTAATGAAGCGTGCCATCAGCAATGCTTGGCAATATGGAAGAAGCCCTATAGGAATAGAAGTCTGTAAAAATGGATGTACAATTTCTTCCTGCTTCCTCTTTTGCCAAGCAGAAATAACTTCTTTACGCGTTTTATCATCCATGATAATACCTCCGGCATCTCTTTTAAGAAAGCCCTTATGATCCACTTGTTTACGGTTTATTAGCGTTAAAACCAACCGATCTGCCAAATATGGACGGAGTTCTTCCATCATATCCAGAGCCAAACTTTGTCTTCCCGGTCGATCGGTATGAAGAAATCCAACGCAAGGATCAAGGCCTACACTTTCAAGTGCTGAACGAACCTCATGCATTAAAAGTGTATAAACAAAAGAAAGTAATGCATTTACATTATCCAATGGAGGTCGTCTATTACGACCATGCATGAAAAATGATTCTTTTTGATAAAGAATCATTTGATCAAATACACTAAAATATTCTTGAGCAGCCTCGCCTTCAACACCTCGAAGCATATCAAAGTCTTTTGTTCTAAACACTTGTTTTTGTTTAGCCGAGAGTGTTTTTATCACGAGATCAACCGAGACTGTATTCATTTCGTTTGAATGATCTCTTAAAGCTCTTTGGAGAACTGTTTTACAATTTACGATTTTTCCGGCTATCATGATTTGTGATAGAGGTAGAGAAACATCCGTTTGGTCTGCCATTCGATATTGTTTTCTTCTCAATAAAACATTTCCGGAAACCTTACCGGTTACTCTTCCAAGAAAAAAGCCTTGTTCGGAAAGAAAACTCAGCGAAACATTTCTCTCGGCACATAAGGCCATTAATGAAGGGCTCGTTCCCATAAAACCGAAGCAAACAATGCTCTCAACATTGTGAATAGGAATTCTAAACCGTTCTTCATTTTCAATTTTCACTACAATATTTTCGCCATCTTTAGAAAGATAAGATCCGTGAGTAGTGACATACAGTGTGTTCAATAGTTTTCTCATCACTCAATCCATATCAAGTTCCCATTTCAAATATTCTGTTACGTTTCGATATTTGTTCATACAATCAGGAAGACAAATATCGACCAAGGAACACATTCGACAATGCTTCTTTGCTACGGGCAAAGGTGTAATACCCCCGTCAAAAAGCTCATGCATCCTTAATGCCAATTCTTTCACTCTTTTTCGAAGCTCTTGTGAAAAAACAACCTCAACGCGATGTCGTGTCTCACCATAAAAAATTGAGCCATCTGGTATTTCTACAGCATGCATTTCTTCAAGGCAGATGGCTTGCGCGCATAATTGTACTTCATCTCGTTCATCGGATTTTGGTTTACCTCGTTTATATTCAACCGGTCGGAAACTCCAATAGCCTGAACGATCTGGCAATACATAACCAGACCCTGAATTTGTCGAAATCAACTCTACGACATCGGCAACTCCAGTTAATCCCAGTTCTTTTGATACCAGAGTAACCGATCGTAATGTCACAAGCCCTTTTTTCCAATCTTTCTCAAAAGGATCATCGACACGTTCATGAAGGTGATTGCCTTCAATTGTACGAACATTCTCTGCCCATTGCTGCTCAATATGAATGAGAGCCCATTGCCGCTCACAGAATGCAATATGTTGAATTCCAGAGAGCATAAGTAGTTCTTCGTCTTCTTGCTTATTTATCAAGCTCATTTTTGAATCACCTTACTAAAATCATGTTCCAGAAGTATTTTATCAAAATCCGATTCAAAAAGTTTATCTTGAACTATTTGAAACTTTTCATACTCTTTTTCGGCCAATGCAATCGCAACATCATGTGAAACAATCCCCTGATGAGATAAAACCTCTTTTTCATTAAACCGTAGAAACGCATCCAGTTTTTCAACCCAGTTTTTCATATGCATCACAATGCCCCTTAATGCTTGAGACTCCGCATAGTCAAGGTACATAGAGACAATTCGATTCAAACCATCCAGCTCTTTCTCGTTTAAGTAATTTTTGGCTATGCCTACATCGGATTTCCGGATAGCACCTTCGGGCGTATTTTTCCAATGAGTCAAACCCATATTTTCTTTTGAACTGTCGGCTCTTGATGCAATGATCTCGGCTGCTGTTTGTCCGGTTATAGCCCAGTGGAGCTTATTTTGAACCGTTGCAAAAAAGTCTTTTGTTGTTTGACTATTCACATCGTAATCAGCACTACATTGAGAATAAATGTCCGTAATTTTCTGATAAAAACGCCTTTCACTTGAACGAATATCTCGAATTCTGGCTAATTGCTCATCGAAATAGTCCTTCCCAAAAATAGTATCCGGATTTTTCAGCCGTTCATCATCCATCGTAAAACCTTTGATGATGTATTCCTTCAACCGTTCGGTGGCCCATATCCTGAAATGAGTAGCCTGTGTACTGTTTACTCGATAACCCACAGATATGATTGTATCGAGGTTATAGAATTCGATATTGCGGGAAACCTGTCGGTTCCCTTCTTTTTGAACTTGTGCAAAAATTGCACAAGTTGCCTCTTTGTTCAATTCTCCTTCAGAATAAATATTGAGTAAATGTTTGGTAATCACGCTCCTTTCAACCCCAAACAGGTCAGCTATTTTCTGTTGAGTAAGCCAAATCGTTTCATTGTGCAGGTACATCTCTACCTTCACTTTTCCGTTTGGGGTTGTATATAACAGAACTTCGTTAAAGCCTTCACGAGCAGGCATCTCTTT
>JAUZOU010000378.1 GCA_030706285.1 Bacteroidota bacterium | reverse complement strand
GCCAGAACTTCATCCATTGTACTCTCCTCTCCGTTGAACAGATTTTCGACAATCGTCAGTTCGTTTTTGTGATGATTGATGCCGATGATAAATTTGTAGAGTATATAGCGGATATCAGGTACTTCTGATCCATCCGACGTTGTATTTTTCAATGTTACATCCTCAAAATACCGGACGGCGTCAAATGACGTATAACCAAACAATCCGTTGAATCCAAGATCATTATTGTCATCTGTTATCTTGAATGATTTGACAAAGGCTTCAAAACGGTCAGGAACATTGATGCCGTCTTTTACTGGTGTTGCCTGCTTTGTCCCATCAGGAAACAATTCAGTCATGCAATCATGTTCCAGCGAAAATTCAGCCACCGGCTTAAAACCAATGAATGAAAAACTATTTTCACCTCCGTGATAATCGGAACTTTCAAGTAACGCTGAATGCGGATAAACATCTCTAAGTTTCAAATACATGCTGACTGGCGTTTGAAGATCTGCCAACAGCTTTTTAGATATCGTTCGAATAGTATAACTCATGACAATTATTATTTTTGATTCATTTGATTAAAGTATTTGACGTATGTATCCATGTCTTTGTCCCCTCTGCCTGACACATTGACAACGACAACATCATCAGGTTTAAACGTCAATTTTGGAAGAGCGGCCAACGCATGGGCACTTTCCAGCGCAGGGATGATGCCTTCAATAGCTGTCAGTTCGAACGCGGCAGTCAGAGCTTCTTCATCGGTGGCTGCCAGCACCTGGGAACGGCCGGTCTTGGCCAAGGCTGCCTGGAGAGGTCCTACGCCAGGGTAATCAAGTCCTGCCGAAATGGAATAAGGCTCAATGACCTGTCCGTCTTTTGTCTGCATGATCGGGATTTTAGCTCCGTGGAGAATGCCCAGGCGGCCTCTCCTGATGGAAGCAGCCGTTTCTTCGGTATCGACGCCTTTTCCGGCTGCTTCAACCGCTATCAGTTTGGTACGAGGTTCATCAAGGTAATGGTAAAACGCTCCGGTTGCATTGCTACCTCCACCGATACAAGCTAATATGTAATCAGGATAATCTCTGCCTTCTTTTTCCTGTAGTTGAACTTTCATTTCCCTGCTGATGACTGACTGGAATCGGGCTACCATATCAGGATACGGATGTGGGCCTATTGTACTGCCGATAATATAAAAAGTGTCAACAGGGTGGCAACACCAGTCACGTATAGCCTCATTGGTGGCATCTTTCAATGTCATATTGCCTGAAGTGACTGGGATGACCGTTGCACCCAACATCTCCATCTTCTGAACATTCAGGTGCTGGCGTTCCACATCGGTCTTTCCCATATAAACGATGCATTCCATATTCATCAGCGCACAGACTGTCGCTGTGGCAACGCCGTGCTGACCGGCGCCTGTTTCTGCGATGATTCTTGTTTTCCCCATTCTTCTGGCCAGTAATATCTGGCCGATGGTGGTGTTGATTTTATGAGCACCGGTATGATTCAGGTCCTCCCGTTTCAAATAAACCTTACAACCATATTTTTCAGACAATCTGTTGGCCAGATATAATGGAGAAGGTCTTCCTACATAATCCCGAAGCAACGCATCCATTTCGGCCTGGAAACCTGGTTCATTGATAATTTCCAGATAATGTTTTCTAAGATTTTCCACATTGCTGTACAAGATCTCCGGTACATAGGCTCCGCCGAAATCGCCATAAAATCCATTTTCGTTTACCTGATACATAATTTTAGTATTGAATCGTTTTGTTGTTTTAACAAGTTGTTGTGTGTTTGAAAAAAAGCATAAAAAAAAGGCCCGTTGTGAGTTCAACGGGCCTTTTTTGTTTTATCTATTTTATACGTACAGGGCTCTCTACCTCACTATTTGTCGAAGTATCCGGAGCCACCACCAATTTGTACGCATGATTGAATTCATTGTCGTTATTTTTTAAATATGCTGCAAAGATAGAGCCTTTTTTGAAAATGCAAGCAAACTGATCGTTTTTTTAAGAAAATCACTCTTTTTAATTCAAGCCACGTTCTTTCTTAATCTGTTCGTAAGCCTCATTGACTTCTTTAAATTTCTCATTGGCCGCTTTCTGAACGGCTTCGCCCAAATGGGAGACCTTATCCGGATGATATTTGACAGCCATTCTCTTGTATGCCTTTTTTACTTCTTCATCCGTAGTATCCGAACTGATCTCCAACACCTTATAGGCACTTTGGGTATCCTTGACAAACATCGCCTTGATGGACTCAAAATCAACTTCCGATATGCCAAGCCAACTGGCAATAAAGTGAATGGTATTAAGCTCATTAGGATGTGCTTGTCCATCACTTAGGGACAGTCCGAATAAAAAATGCATCAATTGAAGTCTGGAGGCATGATCCATATACTGTCTGATCTGAAGGCAAACTTCCTTTACGTCATACTCCTTCTTTAGCAGTTCCCGTAACATTAAAATGTAGTTTTCCGCTTTAGCCTGACCGAACTGTTGTTTAAAAAACTGCTTGACAAAATCCAGTTCCGATTTCAATATCTGATTGTCCGATTTCATGACGGATGCACAAAGGATCAACAAGCTCACTCCAAAATCACCTTCCTGAGTCTGAGGCCGCATTCTGCGTCCGTAGGTAGTTCGAGTCGTTGTTGAATAATCATCATCCTTATTAGCGGCATATTGTCCACTTACTGCATTGTCAAGCATCGAACCAAACCCAAAACCAATGATGGCACCGATAAATCCGCCCGCAGCCCAACCTACCATTCCACCAATCCACTTTATTGCACCCATTTTTTTACTATATCTTTCATTAAAACCAGCAAAAATCAAGCCAAAAGCCATTTTTTAAAGGCTATTTAAAAAAAATTATGAACTATGCCGGACTATTTTTTGAGGAACCGATGCTCGCAAAGACCATTCCAATCCGATTCGCACTTTGCCACTCTTATTTCTGACGCATTTCGGTAAACAGCCGCTATTTCCAAGTCGAAACAACATTTAACAGCCTAACGGCCGGTTATTTGTTAATTAATGTCTGTTTTCCCTCAATCCATTAAACTTCCACATTTTTTTAGGTTCTAAAAAATAACCGGTTACTTAAAAATCATTGTATAACCTATTTAATTCATACTAAAGATGAAAACAATAAAGAACCTGTTAATCGTTGCCATACTAACCGTTGGCACCATCGCTTTTGCACAACAGGCCCCAGAGAATGGCGAAGTCAACCTTACAACGGATCCTCAGAACACAGCTGCAACCATGCCACAGCAGAATAGCTTCAACCCTGAGCATAAGGCCCCTTACCCTATGATGAAACATCATAAGAATTTTGCTCAAGCGCCTTCTCACCTGTTGAAACAACTCAATCTGACTCCGGAACAAAAAGCACAGGTGGC
>JAUZOU010000377.1 GCA_030706285.1 Bacteroidota bacterium | reverse complement strand
CGGGTATCCTTCCTGTCCGGATCATAGTGAAAAGGAACGGCTGTTCAAGGTACTTGAGGTTCAAGAACGAATCGGTACCACGTTGACTGAAAGTTACATGATGCAGCCGGCCTCTTCCGTCTCCGGTTTCATGATGGCCAGTCCGAAAGCGTATTTCTACAACATCCTTCACATAACCAAAGACCAGGCAGATGATTATTTCAAACGCAAAGGCTCGGTGTTCGAACCATTGAAACAGTTGATCATCTGATATCTGCAGGCAAACTACGTTTGAATTCCGGTGCGCGCAGTCCCCGCTGCTCTGCTGCGGGGTTAGCGCAAAAAGGTTTTTTCCCTATACGGAATCGGAGATTCCTCGCTGCTTGCTGCGAGGAGATTCAATGGCCGTACGGTAACGATCATCCTGGATGGTTCGTGCGGATTCGCCCAGGCACTTGTTCCTGTTCATAAGTTGAAACGTGGTCGCCATTATCTTCCGGATCGCTGGATCATGCCCCGGATACTTTTATTCAGGTGAGCCGAACCCATCAACTGCTCCATAGTGAGGTGCATCCTGTATCTCCAGTAATGGTTGGGATCGGACGGATCGTTGATCCGTTCTTCATCCGGATTTTTACGCCTGAGCAGGGCGTCGGAGCCGAGCCAATCCTGCCAGGGAATAATGACCCACATGGCAGGGGAGGCGAGATGCTGCTGGATAATCTCTGTAACGATTTCCGGTGTACAGTCTTCCGGGGTAACGCCGGGTTTCCAAAGGACTTGCTGGTAATATTGCTTGGTGGCGTCCGGATCTTCTTTCCACCAGGCCCTTATCGGAGTCATGTCATGAGTTGAGGTGGAGCAGACTGATAGGTAAGGGATGGCATTCAGGTTCTCAAACCGTACACCGTACGTTTTTGGCATCCGTTGAATTTCCAGGCTCAGGATGTTCAATTGCCCCATTACTTCAGGCAGGCAGGCAGGCACCATACCAAGGTCTTCGCCGCATACCAGCATAGAAGTCGCACTAACCAGCGGAGCCAGTTTCTCAAGCGCCTGTTCTTTCCAGAAACGGATGTGTCGTTGGTAGAAAAAATCGTCGTGTACTGTTTTGTATACTTGTTGCTGTTCGACAGGCAACGCGTCAAAATGGAAGGTCCGTTCTCCCAGAATACGCGGATGGAACAGTTCCGGCTGTAAGGCATCAGGAACGAATAGCACCTCGCTGCACAGCTGGTACAGGCCATCTCTGACAAGCCGGTCTTTTTCAGCCGTTTTACCGGAGAAAAGACGCTGGATCTTTTGCTGAGTATTGCAGGACGGTAGCAGAGAATAGCTGTTAGGCTCATCGGATGGCTTGAGATATTTTTTCAGGACAACAGGTGCCAGATCCTTGAACACCGCTTTTACAGAAGCGTCTGTTATGTAAGGTGTCACCATATCGTCAGTAAACCGGAAACCCTTGTCTGCCAATTCTTGACGGCTGAATGGTAATGCCGGCCGGAACTGGCCAAGCAACCCTTGTACGGCATGGTCCGGGATTTCCCAGAGACGGAAAAAGCCAAGAATATGGTCTATCCGGTACGCGTCAAAATAGTCGGCCATTTTCGAGAACCGGTGTTTCCACCAACGATAGTTATCGGCGCCCATTCGTTCCCAGTTGTAAGAAGGGAATCCCCAGTTTTGGCCAGTGAGAGAAAACGCATCCGGCGGGGCTCCAACCTGGACATCCATATTAAACAGATAAGGCTCCGCCCAGGCTGCTACACCCAACCGGTTTATCCCGATCGGGATATCACCTTTCAAAACAAGCCCTTGTTTGTGTGCTTCTTCCCGCGCCTCTTTCAGTTGGAGGTGCAGCAAGTATTGAACAAAATAATGAATGGCGATGTCGTTGTACCAAGGCTGATTTGGTTGACTCAGCGTGTTGATCATGCTTTGCTGATAAACGGCATATTCGCCCCAATTATGAAAATCCGGTTGATTCAGTTTGTCTCTCAGGTAACAGAATGCGGCATACGGTACCAGCCAGTCTTTGTTGTCGTTGAAAAAGGTATGATAGCCAGCGGTTTTCATCGTTGATGTTCCTTTCTGACTGAATAGCTCCCTGATGTAGGCGCGTTTCAATGCCAGCACGCGTTCGTAATCTACCTCAGGCAGTTTATTTAGAGACGAACGGGCTGATTCATACGCTTCCGGGATTTCTTTGCCTTTTAGTGGCAACTGAGCCAGCGATAAATACATCGGATGCAAGGCATAGATGGAAATGGCGTTGTATGGGTAGGAATCCTGCCAGGTTCCCGTCAAGGTTGTGTCGTTGACAGGCAGCAGCTGAATGAGTTGCATACCGGTTTGGGCAGCCCAGGCAATCATCTTTTTCAGATCACCGAAATCGCCGCAACCCCAGGAGGAATCAGATCGGAGAGAAAATACCGGAATGGCGACGCCGGCTCCTTTCCATGGTGCATCCTGATATTGAAAGGTCATGCCGGAACAAACTTGCAATCGTTTGTCCATATATTCGGGAGTAAACAGCGTTCTGGGTTCTCCCCATTCCCAGGCTACTTTTTGAGGATCGGCCTTGTCTCTTAGAATGAATTTATAATGGCATGTATGGGGTAATTCTTCGGCATTGACGCTGACCTGCCATTCGGGATAAGGACCGGGCTCCATCGGAAGCACCTGGTTCGTATCCCAGTTCCCGAATACATTGCTATCACCGGAAATACATAGTTGTTGGTGCCTTCTTACGATAGGAGCAAAGACTTTGATGGTAACTTGTCCGGGTTTATAGTAAAAAGGGTGGCCGGCTTCCGGAACGGCCAGCAAGCTAGCTGAAAAAGCAGATGTGTAGAGAAACGGTTTGTCCGGTTCCTGTTGCCAGAAATCGTATAAGGAGCAGATGTCTGTTTCTTCAGGTAGGAAAATCTGGTGGTCGCGCCCCCATTCATCGCGTATGATTTGGCCATTTTCACGAACACGGTAGCGGTATTCGAATGGTCCGGCAATGGCCATTTCCAGTTTCAAATGCCAGTTTCCTTGACCAAGATGGACCATTTCTACAGCACGGCTGGCATCCATATTCCCTGTTTCAGGAGAGGAACCGCTGATAACTAAGACCTGGCCTGGTGAAGGAAAATAGTTAATGTAAAAATGAACAAACATGCTAACCACGATTTAGTTTGTACCAATTGAAGCTCTCCTCGTGGCAAGCCGAGAGGGCGCTTCGATGCCCAAAATGAATTCCATCTGTTACTCGCAGACATCGTCGTAAACAGCTGGGTTCGCGCTTGCGGAATTCAATACCAATTTGACAGATCCTTAGAATCCGAAACTGTCTGGTGCTGCTTCAGTTGCATCAGCATCCTGAAAAGCCTTGGCTTTCCGGTGAACCGGATTGCCTTCAACGTAAATTGCTTT
>JAUZOU010000376.1 GCA_030706285.1 Bacteroidota bacterium | reverse complement strand
GCCAAAACAGCCTCCGATGATGAGATTAAAAAGGCTTACCGTAAAAAAGCCATTCAGTATCACCCGGATAAAAATCCTGGAGATAAAGCTGCTGAAGAAAAATTCAAGGAAGCGGCTGAAGCGTATGAAGTGCTCAGCAGTCCTGAAAAACGTCAACGCTACGACCAATTTGGCCATGCGGGTGTCGGTGGTGCGTCCAACGGAGGAGGATTTGGCGGCGGTGGCTTTTCCATGGATGATATTTTTGCTCAGTTCGGAGACATATTCGGCGGCCACTTCGGCGGGGGATTTGGCGGCTTCGGCGGATTTGGCGGCAGCTCCCGGGGAGGCCAGCGTGTCAATCAAGGCAGCAACCTGCGGGTGCGAGTCAAACTGAACCTGACAGAAATTGCCAAAGGCGCCGAGAAAAAAATCAAGGTGCGCAAAGCTGTAGCCTGCAGCTATTGTAAAGGAACAGGTGCTGAGGGGGGCAATGCTTATTCAACTTGTAACACGTGCCGTGGAACCGGAACTGTCACTCGCATCACCAACACGATCTTAGGTCGCATGCAAACTCAAAGTGTTTGTCCGGACTGCCAGGGTGAAGGTAAAATCATCACCCATAAATGTTCTCATTGTAACGGCGAAGGCATTTCCATGCAGGAGGAGATCATCACAATCAATATTCCGGCAGGCGTTGCCGAAGGCATGCAATTGTCCATGTCCGGCAAAGGCAATGCCGCCCGTCGCGGTGGTGTAAACGGAGACCTGCTCATTGTCATCGAGGAAGAGCCGCATGCCGAATTGATCCGTGACGAAAACGACTTGATATTCAACTTACTGCTGAGTTTTCCGACAGCCGCGTTAGGTGGTACAGTCGAAATTCCGACCATTGATGGCCGGGTAAAGGTCAAAATCGAACCAGGCACTCAACCTGGCAAAGTTTTGCGGTTGCGGGGTAAAGGATTGCCTTCGGTCAATCAATACGGAACAGGTGATTTGCTCGTCAACATCAGCGTGTATATACCTGAAAGTCTGTCACGCGACGAACGGAAAGTCATTGAGAAGCTGGAAGAATCCGATAACTTCAAAACCAGTCCTTCCATCAGTAAACGGATTTTTGAAAAATTCAGGAATTTGTTCGACTAAAACGGAACCAGTCAATTCCGCTTCAGATGAACATGATACCGGAAGTCCAACAGACTGTTCAGTCACATGCATCACACCATTCACAGGTTTCCGAAGTCTCTTCGATTTCAATGGTGGCATGCTGAATATTCAATTTTTTTAAACAGTCATGAGCAGCAGCGCGCAACGCCTGCTGCTCTGTTGTTTTGATATTGACAGCCACAACAAGATGCACGGTCAGTATCATATATTCATTGTCCATCGACCAGATGTGCAAGTCATGCAAATCGATAACCTTTGGCAAAGCAAGCAATGTCTTTTTGACTGCCTCTTCGTCGATATCGGATGGTTTGCCTTGAAGCAGCACTCTAAACACACTACGCAGGTTGTTGAACACATTGTACAGGATAAAAATGGAGATTCCAACGGATAACAGCGGATCGAGCACTGGCAGATCGGCTACCATCATGACCAGGCTCCCGATCAGGACAGCCACCCAACCCAGCACATCCTCCAGCATGTGAAGGGATACGACCCGTTCATTGAGACTGTCCCCTTTTTTTAACCGGACGACAGCAACACCATTGACAAGTACTCCAAGAACAGCAAGTATGAACATACCCCGGGCGTTAGACTGTACCGGATCGAACACGCGTTTGATGCTTTCCGTCAGGACAAAGACGGAGCCGGTAAGTAAAATCACCGAATTGAGAAAGGCACTCAAAATGGTGAACCGTTTATAGCCATACGTATACGTATGATCCGGCTTCCGCTTGGAAACCTTTTGAAAATACCAGGCCAGTCCGAGCGAAATGCTGTCGCCCAAATCATGCAAGGCATCAGACATAATGGCAATACTGTTGGTCAGAAAGCCTCCGACAGCTTCTATGGCACAAAAAAACAGATTCAGAAAAAAAGCTGTAGCTATATTTTCTCCGGCAACATCAGAGTGATGCTGATGGTCATGATGGTGCTCGACAGGATGTTCCTGATTGGGTCTGGTTGAATTTAACGTGTTCATGAGCGGTAGTCTGGTTAAACTGCACCTGTTTTTTATGACTAAAGCAGTTAAGCGTTACAAATATACGAATGATGGAGGTTGGACAAAAAGAACAACTAAAAAAATACCGGATTTCTTAGTCCTGCCTCTGTAAATTATTTTTACTTTCGTCAAAGATTTGATGAATGACAAATAATGTAACCATGATCATAGGCATTGCCGGGGGAACCGGTTCCGGAAAAACAACCGTCGTATCAAAAATTATCGAACACTTCCCGGCTGGAGAGGTCGCTGTTATACCGCAGGATTCGTATTATTGCGATAGCAGCCATATACCGATGGAACAGCGAAAAAATATTAACTTCGATCATCCGGATGCCATCGAATGGGACTTGCTGACCAGGCATATTAAGGACTTGAAGGCGGGTAAAGAAATCCATCAGCCTATTTATTCGTATATCACGTGTACCAGACAAACTGAGACCATTCTGGTGAAGCCTCGCAAAGTCATTATTGTCGAAGGCATTCTGATTTTGACACAACCAGCTTTGAGAGAGGTCATGGATTTGAAGATTTTTGTCGATGCCGATCCGGACGACCGGTTGATCCGGGTTGTCCGCCGGGATGTTCTGGAACGTGGACGAACAGCTGAAATGGTGCTGGACAGATATGAGCGAGTGCTGAAACCGATGCACCTGGAATTCATCGAACCAACAAAACGGTATGCCGACATTATCGTACCGCAAGGCGGCAACAATACACCGGCCATTGATATGCTGACGCACTTTATCCGGACGAAGCTGGCGGAATAATTAGCCATTGTGCAGGCACTACTGGCAACACACGGCCCAATAACGGCATACTGACCGACCATCAAGGCCTTTAACTAAAAAGAGGGTGCTTCGATAATAAACCATTGAAGCACCCTCATTTGTTTTTAACCCTGGACCGGTTTCAGCTTACTTCAACCATTTATCCAACCATCCAAAGAAACGGCGATTCCAGAGGATACTGTTCTGTGGTTTGAGTATCCAGTGACACTCATCCGGAAACACAAGCAGCTCGGCTGGAATACCACGGAGTTTGGCGGCGTCAAAGGCCTGCATACCCTGGGAAGCCAAAATCCGGTAATCTTTTTCACCATGAATGCACAAGATCGGTGTATCCCATTTGTCCACAAATTTGTGGGGCGAACCGGCAAACGAGCGCTGTGCAACAGCATTGGCTTTTTCCCAGAAGGGGCCTCCCATATCCCAGTTTTCAAACCAAAGTTCTTCTGTTTCGAGGTATTGAGCTTCACAGTT
>JAUZOU010000375.1 GCA_030706285.1 Bacteroidota bacterium | reverse complement strand
TCAAACGGTTACCGCTGCTCAGGCAAACAACGAACAGGGCTTTTCTATTCCTGTTACCTATACGCCGACAGTAGCCGGAAATGATACAGCCACCGTTTCTATCTCCGGAGGCGGCTTGGCTAAGGCTGTTTCTGCCACCGTTATCGGAACGGCTTGGGTTGCAACCACGGTGGCTGACCTGGCTGCTTTGAGAACCGCGTTCAATGCCAATACCAGTGATAAAACAACGGTATACAGAGTTTCAGGTGAAGTGTTTGCCAGCTTTATCCAATCTTCCGGAAATTCAAAATATATTCAGGATGCAACCGGCGGCGCATTAATCTATGATCCGAGCGGTGTCATTGCCACGGTAGTAAGCAAGGGAGATGGTATGAAAAACGTGACTGGAACCTTGAGCAATTATAGCGGTGTTATGGAGTTTATTCCGGTTGCTGACGTGACGGTATCCAGTACCGGAAAAACCATTGCTCCAATTGTAGTGACCATACCTGAATATAAGGCAAACATTGACAAGTATGAATCGATGCTGATTCAGATCAATAACCTGACCAATATTTCGGGTAAAACGGCCTGGGCAACCACGAAGGCTAATTATAATTTTGTGAATGGAACTGATACGATTGTGATTCGAACCAATTATACAGGCCTTGATTATATGGTTTCTACATCAACGATTCCTGTTTCAGCTGTCAATTACGCCGGTGTGGCCCTCGAATATAGCGGAACGGCTCAATTGTGTCCGCGTGATTTGACTGATATTAATATTACGACTGACTTGGACAATACATCGAAACAGCTGGCTGTTTACGGAGCCAATGGTTTGTTGAACGTTGTCGCAGACAAGGGTCAGGTCATTGAGGTCTATAATCTGATTGGCTGTAAGTTGCTGCGTGCCGTTGCCAACCAAGGTACCAACACGTATCATGTTGGGACTCAACAAGTGCTTTTGGTAAAAGTCGGTAAGACCGTATCGAAAGTCGTCTTGTAAGTCCATCTGAAAAATAGTATGTTAGGGGCTGTATCGTTTGGTACAGCCTCTGTTTTTAAAAAAACTTGGTGCCCTTTCTATTGTTCGTTTCATTTAATGACGCTGTTCCGATGATGAATCATCTTTCTTTTTATCGCTTATTGATGCTGGCAGGACTAACGATGCTCTTGGCTCAGGCTTGTCCGGCTGCCAATCCGAATGGGTATTACAATGCCATTAACGGGAAGAAGGCCGAGTCACTGAAGACAACGTTGTCTCAACTACTGCTTAATCACACCGTCCATGAATACAACAGCCTGTGGACCTTTTTTCAGAGTACAGACCGGCATCCGGACGGTACCATTTGGGATATGTATTCTTCGACAGTCAGAACGAGCACGTGGGGCATGAACCGGGAACATTCGTTCCCTAAAAGCTGGTGGGGTGGAACAGTTAATGCTGCCTATACGGACATCAATCATTTGTATCCCGCAGATGCCGATGCCAATATGGCTAAAGGTAATTATCCGTTGGGAATGGTCGGAACGGCTGTGTTCGACAATGGCATGACAAAAGTCGGATATAATGTATTTCCGGGCTATTCAACGAGTGCCGATGTGTTTGAACCTGCCGATGAGTATAAGGGCGATTTTGCCAGGACTTATTTTTATATGGTGACCTGCTATCAGGATTATACCTGGAAATACACCTATATGGTAGACCAGAATACTTATCCGACGTTGAAACCATGGGCTGTCAGGTTGCTGTTGCAATGGAGCCGTCAGGATCCGGTGAGTGCCAAGGAACTCAATCGAAATGAAGAAGTGTTCAAAATCCAGAATAACAGAAATCCGTTTATCGATTATCCACAGCTGGCCGAATACATCTGGGGCGATTCGGTCAATTATGTATTCCGGCTCGATACGCTGCATTCAACGCCTGAACTGGCTACGCCGACAAACGATACCAGGCTTGATTTTGGTGCGGTTATTGCCGGATCGGCTAAAACCAGGACTCTTTACGTAAAAGGAACAGCACTGAATGCTTCTTTGTCTGCCTTTATCGAACGGGATGGCAATTACCAGTATTTTAAATCAAGTGTTGAAACGATAGCCAAAGACAAGGCGAATGCAGGTTATCAGCTGACCGTTTATTACCAGCCTTCTTCAGCCGGCACTCATCAATCGTCTTTGTTGTTGTATGACGGTGGTATTGATGGCAGTGTGAAAGTGAACATGACTGGAAAGTCCATACCGTTGGATAGTCTGACAAGTCCCATGGTCGAACCTGCCACCAACATCACGTCAGGTGGATTTACGGCTAACTGGGCAGCTGCTGCTTATTCGGACAGCTATTGCCTTCAACTTTATGCCCTGCAGAATGGGCAGCCAAATTTGGTACGGACCATCGACTCCATTCCGGAAAATACCTTTGATGTGGATGAACTGAACGATGGCTGGAATTATTGTTACGACGTCAAGGCACGGCTTGGAACCTATTTGAGTGCCGCATCGACTGAGATGCCGGTTACGTTATTGTCTGGTATCGTGTCTGCAGCAGACGAATCGGATCTGCGCATTTATACAGCGCCGGGTACTCTTTATTTCCAGGCGCCGAAAGCCGGTGAACGGATTGAGTTATTCGATCTTTCAGGGTCGAAAATTTATCAGACGACGTCAACCGGACATATCCAGTCCATTGGATGGCTCCGGAACGGGCTTTATTTCTTGCGGCATAATGGCTCGACTCAAAAGATCCTGCTGTTTTAATCTCTAAGGGTTGAATTCCCCGCCGCTTGCTCCGGAATCAGGGTTCAGGGCTTGTCTTGAGGTTTAACCTTTTATTGAGCGAATGGACAGCAAGGAAGTCTGAACGAGTTGATTATTGAGAAAAATGAGGTGATTTTGCTAGAATAGATAAAATTTATACTACTATGTATTGCATAGTACTGTAAAATAATATATCTTTGCCTAAAAATTAGAAGGCATGGATATAGAAAATGTAAAATCACAGATGCGCAAGGGCTTTCTGGAGTATTGCACCTTGTTGATTGTCAGGAAAAAGCCTTCCTATACATCCGAAATAATAGACGGATTGAAAGCCGCCCATCTGATTGTTGTGGAAGGAACGCTTTATCCATTGTTGACCCGTTTGAAAAACGACGGATTGTTAGCCTATGAATGGGTGGAATCCACACAAGGCCCTCCCAGAAAGTATTTTTCCCTGACGGATTTGGGAAATGAGATACTGGTGGAACTTCAGGCTGCGTGGAATGAACTTTCCGGTGCCATTAATCATTTATCAGAATAAAGTCAATCAGACGAATGAGACAACAATTCAAGAACAAGTCTGTTGACCATTCTCTTATGGCTATTGTCGGAATAAACTACAAATAACAATAACTGATGAAAAAGACGTTAAGTGTCAATTTAGGCGGGATGGTTTATCACATCG
>JAUZOU010000374.1 GCA_030706285.1 Bacteroidota bacterium | reverse complement strand
TTTTCTGTATGGCGGACCAGATAGTCCATTTCACCGTTGAAATGTTGATCGATCCAACGTTTGTAATACTGAGTGTGTTCAGCCGGAAGGGTTGAGGCTGGTGCGACGCCACATGCTTCAAAGCCCAGGTTTAGGGCCTCTTTTTTAATATAAAGCGTCAATTCGGCTGTTGTCACGGCGTGTTTTAGAATTAGTCATGCCTTGCAAAAATACATGAAAAAAGCAATAAGTTTGGGCCGTATGACGTATCTTTGCAAATATCATTCAACATCCTGACCATATGAACATCTTGTTGCTTGGCTCTGGAGGCAGAGAACATGCCCTTGCTTGGAAAATTGCCCAAAGTCCCAAATTGAACCGGTTATTTATCGCTCCTGGAAATGCAGGGACAGCACTTGTAGGTACGAATGTACCATTGTCTGCCACTGATTTTCCGGCACTCAAGGCCTTTGTCATCGAAGAACAGATCGATATGGTGGTGGTCGGGCCTGAAGATCCGCTTGTCAAAGGTGTCTATGACAGTTTCAAACAGGACCCGCTTGTTGCGCAGATCCCTGTCATCGGTCCTTCGAAAGCTGGTGCCCAATTGGAAGGCAGCAAGGAATTTTCAAAGGGATTCATGGTGCGCCATGGCATTCCGACAGCCAGTTACAAAAGTATAACGGCAGAAACGATGCAAGAGGGACTGGATTTTATGAAGTCATTGAAAGCTCCTTATGTTCTGAAAGCCGACGGTTTGGCTGCGGGGAAAGGGGTGCTCATCATACAGGATTTTGATGAAGCTGCCAGCGAACTTAAAAATATGCTGGAAGGAAAGTTTGGTGACGCCAGTAAGACTGTTGTCATTGAGGAATTTCTTTCCGGTATCGAATGTTCCGTTTTTGTAATGACGGATGGCATTGATTACAAAATATTGCCAGTGGCCAAAGATTACAAACGTGTAGGCGTTGGAGATACCGGCCTGAATACAGGCGGTATGGGGGCTGTTTCTCCGGTCTCTTTTGCAGATAACACATTTATGGGCAAGGTCGAAAGACGGATCATTCAACCGACCATTGACGGCCTCAATGCTGAAAAAATCGAATATGCCGGATTTATTTTCCTTGGACTGATCAATGTAGGAGGAGAGCCGTATGTCATTGAATACAATGCCCGAATGGGTGACCCGGAAACAGAAGTTGTCATGCCCCGGATTCAGTCCGATTTTGTCGACTTGCTTGAGGGAGTAGCAGCCGGCAATCTTAAAGAGAAAGTGTTGACAATTGACCCCCGCTATGTTGTGACAGTCATGCTTGTTTCCGGCGGGTATCCCGGACAGTATGAGAAAGGTAAAGTCATTGAAGGACTGAGCCATGTTGATGGCAGTCTTGTTTTTCATGCCGGAACCGTACAAAAAGACGAAAAAGTGCTGACGAATGGTGGCAGAGTCATCGCCGTCAGTTCATATGGCAAAACGAAACAGGAAGCACTGGCACAGTCATTTGCCAATGCTGCCGGTATTCATTTTGATGGGGTGTATTTTCGTTCGGATATTGGATTTGATCTTGACTGATCTTTTCCGCTCGATACAAAGTTGTTTTATTTTTAAAATTAAATCAGGATGGCCAAAGGCTTCCTTAGTAAAATCACTTACAGCTCCGGGCTTTGGATTTTTGGGCTCGTCTTGCTCTTGCTGGGCCTTTTGGTGAGCTTGTTCAATCAACCGGCTGTATCGGATGCGTTGGTAACGAATCATCTGGCCCTGTTTCCTGGGTGGGAACAGGCCTTTCCATGGCTTCAGCCTATTGTTGACAATCCGTTTGTGGAATTTGCCTATTCCTTGCTGATCATTCTTATTGTCGCTTTCCAAACCCAGTCTTTGACGTCGGATTTCAGATTGATACGTGTTCGCAGTTTTTTCCCGTTTTTTCTTGTCTGCCTCTTGCTTGTTGCCATATATCCCTTTATCAATCCCCGCATTACTTTGTTAGCTTGTCTTTTTATGACATGGTCTTGTTTAAGGTTGTTTTCGATTGCTGAAGATACGGATGTCAACAAAGCGGTATTTGATGCCTCATTCCTGCTTTCCCTGGCGTCTTTGATCATTCCGCGTCTTGCTTGGTTGCTGCCCTTGATGTGGCTGATCACGGGTATGATTCAAAGCTTTAGCTTCAGAAACTTTTTTTCTTCATTGATCGGCTTTTTATGTACGTTCTGGATCATCGCAGCCATTTCTTTTCTGGTAGAGGATTATCGGTTTATTACCGAATGGATGACTGACGCCATCTCTTTCCAGCTGATCGACGTGATGTCGTTAAGCCATGTTGCCATCATATTTTTGATTTACCTGGGGCTTATGATTTTGATTGCCGTTGCTTCTTTTGTCAACGGGCTGAACCAGGATAAACTTCGTACCAGAAATCTGATGAACGGAATGCTGGTGATCTGGTGTGCCTTTGTTGGGCTGTGGGTTACTTCAGGAACCGATCATATCGGTTATCTGATGTTGCTGATTCCCCCAACCGCGTTATTTATGTCCCGGTACTTTTCGCTGAATGATAACTTGTTCTCCCGAACAATGTTTATTTTGCTCCTAATCCTTAGTCCGATTGTTTTTTTCTATTTCCAGTAAAAACGGATAGCTTGGTTCGGCAGCCGATTGACTGTCAGCCAGCTATACTTGCCCGGATATTGGTCTCTTTGCGTAATCTTTCGGCAATGGCTTTCAGCTCACGGACCGGAATTCTAACTAGCCCTTTGATAGGTGTCTCTCTGTCAATGGTGTAAATCATGACCGATTCGGGTGCGATTTCTTTGACCAGACTGATCCAGGCAGTTACTTCTGCCTCTGTTGTATTGTCAAAGGGCTCTCCTTCATAGCTGCCACGAATGAACAATGTCTGAATGATGATTTTCCCATCGATGGCTTTCAGCCGTTCGACAAGATTTGCTACCGAAAAGGCCGGTGAGAGAGGCCGGTTTAATACTTGAACAGTTTTGTCGAAGGCGCTGTCCAGTTTTAAAATCGGATTTTCAATTTTCTTCAGGGCTTCGACGACAGACGGATTGTCCAGATGGGTGGCGTTTGAAAGGACACTGATCTTTGCTTTTGGGAAAAACGCATTCCGCAATTCGATCGTATCGTCTATAATCCGGCTGAAATCGGGATGAAGGGTGGGCTCTCCGTTTCCGGCAAAGGTAATGACATCGGGAGCAATACCGTCTGCTTTCATCTTTTTCAGTTTGATTTCCAATGCCTCTTTGACTTCTTCTGCTTTAGGCAAATGGCCTCCTTTGTGGTCTTTGTTCAGGCCACATTCGCAATACAGGCAATCGAACGAACAAACTTTTCCATTAACGGGAAGCAGGTTAACGCCTAAGGACACACCTAATCTGCGGCTATGCACAGGCCCAAAAATAATTTCATTGAATAGAATTGTTGCCATGTTTTT
>JAUZOU010000373.1 GCA_030706285.1 Bacteroidota bacterium | reverse complement strand
CTTGAGGTCTATCTAGAAGCAGGAGACTACTTTGATCACATACAAATAACACAATCCGCAAAATAAGGATGGATTGAATGCAAACACCGGATTATCTATTGAAAAGGCATTTATGTTTAAAAAATTACACTTAAATTTAAAGAATTACAAATCCGGGGGAAATAGTCCCTGTTTATCGGAACCAGTATCACCAGAAGAAAGGATCATCTATAAACTACCACCTGAATATTCTGGTTCTGAAAGTCATCAGAAATGGGATGGATACATTCCTCCTTGTACACTTGATGCCAAAGAGGCTGATCATGTATTTCCTATTCAAACAGCCAACATCAAGGTCAACAATTTATATAACGGCATTGAGCACTGTAGTGACCGGTGGATAGAATTAGCTTGTGAAACGGCTTTAAAATCCGTACAGGAGAAAGGAGGCCCATTTGGTGCCGTCATTCTGCAACTTGACAAAGAAACAAATCAGGTCATCAGATATTGGAAAAACTTCAATCAGGTTACCTTGACAAATGATCCGACAGCACATGCAGAAGTCATGGCCATCAGAAGTGCCTGCAAATCATTGGGCGTCTTTAACCTTGGAGAAATCAAGAAGGAAGATGCCTTATTAGACCAGCCTGGAGAACTGTCGTACTGCATTATTTACAGTAGCTCGGAACCTTGTCCGATGTGTTATTCTGCCATATGCTGGGCAAACCTGAAAGTGCTGCTGTTTGCCGCGACCCGGTTTGATGCAGCAGTTCAGGGTGTCAATTTTTCTGATGAAGAGATTTACAACGAATTGGCGACCCCTTATCCGGACAGGAATCTGAAGGTTCTCCAATGCACAGCCGGAAATTCGCTGGATGCCTTCAACTTATGGAAACGGTCTGCTAAAATAACGTATTAAAATTCACACTCGAATGCAGATCAATTTAAAAAATCCATGAAAACCTGGGAATCGACAGCCGGAGACAAAATCATACAACTATTGTCGGGCCGGAGCAATGCGTTTCTTTTACTATCGGGCGGCAAGAAAGTAATCATTGATACAGGGCCACACAGGAAGTGGCATAAACTGGTGAAGCACCTCGCAGCGCTGAATATTCATCAACTGGATTATCTGGTTCTGACCCATGCTCATTTCGACCATGCTTCCAATTCAAACAAGCTAAAACAGCGGTATGGCGTTTCTGTGATCATTCATAAAGGAGAGTGGTCCTATTTGGAAAAAGGGATGAATCCTGAAGTCAGAGGGACTGTCATCCTTTACAAGCAACTACTGGCATCAGTTGGCAAGAGCCTGATGAAATGGCTGCACTATGAACCATGCAAAGCAGATCTGGCAGTGGAAGACCTGTTTGATATGCGAAATTTAGGTATTAATGCCTGTTTGATGCATACGCCTGGCCATACTCCGGGGTCTATTAGCGTAATCATCAATGATGAAATTGCGCTGGTTGGGGACTGCCTTTTCGGAATATTCAAGTCATCTGTATATCCTCCTGTAGCCTTGGATTCAAAGGAACTGATCAAAAGTTGGGGGAAATTGCTTGAAACAGGTTGTCAGATTTTCTTACCTTCTCATGGTCATGAAAAGACCAGAGAACAAGTACTTAAAGAGTATGACAAAATGAAGATTTAATTGTATTTTTAAGCCAGTTTAGTTGTATGGGGCATCAGGCCTTACCATAGGCTCCCTTTCAACTGGTTTTCGATTAGCATCAACGTATTTGACAAACCTTCAAACCTTCAGAAAGCCATGAACAGAAAACGAATCGCTCTGCTATTCAACGTGCTGATTGCCATTTCAGCGCTGACAACGGTTATCGGTGCTATCCTGAAAATCGTGCACAACCCGGGAGGCAAACTGACTTTCGTTATCGGTATTTTATCCTTCCTGTTAATCATGGCTCTAAAAAGAATCCTTAAAGAGAAGCGAAACTATTAAGCCTGAATATGACAACGAATCCATCTGCTACAGTTAGCCAGTCTATCATTTCCGGTTTTATTCTCCGGTTCATATTTCTGACCGGAGCCTTACTCCTATGCCCGTCTATGCTGAAAGCTCAGGTCAATCCATTTGGAAATCCGTTGATTCCGGATATGATCGCAGATGCAAGTATTCAGGAGATTGCCGGAACATTCTATTGTTATGCAACAACAGACGGATATGATCAGGGACTGAAAACGTCAGGACCTCCGGTTGTCTGGAAATCGAAGGACTTTGTCCATTGGTATTTTTCAGGGTTTTATTTTCCTTCGGCAGTTGGTCAGCTGTATTGGGCTCCAAGTAAGGCCATCGAAGCAAACGGGAAGTATTATATTTATCCGACCATCAATGGCTTTATGTATCCTGCAGTTGCCGATTCACCTGATGGTCCGTTTAAACTGGCAAAAGGGCCGGACTCATTTGTTAAACCGTTTTCTTCCGCGACACTGCTAAAGACAACAGATCCCAATGGGCCTGCAGGAATCGATGCTGAAGTTTTTATAGACGATGACCATCAAGCTTATGTATTCTGGCAACGCAAACACGCCGCGAAATTGAACAACGATATGGTGACGGTTGATACAGCTGTTATCACCATTCCGACACCAAGGAAGGGCTATTCAGAAGGTCCCATTTTCTTTAAAAGAAAGGGTATTTACTATTTTCTTTATACACTTGGCGGCCATGAAAATTATCAATATGCCTATGTCTTCAGTAGGAAGTCACCGTTAGGTCCATTCGAATTTCCTAAAGACGATCTAGTTTCAACGACTGATTATGCAAGTCAGGTATTCGGTCCAGGCCACGGTTGTGTATTTAATGTACCCGGTACAGACAATTACTACTTTGTTTTTCTTGAATACAGCAGAGGCAGCACAAACCGTCAAACCTATGTCAACAAATTGGAATTCAATGAAGATGGTTCAATTCGTCCGGTCAATCTGACGCTAACCGGAGTCGGCGCTTTATGTCCGGTCCGTCAGGACAGAAAACGGCTTGTCGTGGAAGTAAAAGCATCCAGTATCCGCCCCGAGTTGAAAATACAACCGGTGAAAGACAGCTTGCTCCAACGAACGGAAGCCTTTGTGCCACAATTTGCATTCGATGGTGCTAATGGATCCCGCTGGATGGCAGCCCCTGATGATAGTGCCTGTTGGATTGTGGCAGATTTAGGTAAACCACATAAAATCAGGCAAAGTGACGTTTATTTTGTCAGACCGACTGCCGGGCATGCGTACCGGCTTGACTATTCAACAGACGGCAAAACATGGTTTAAAGGAGGGGGACATTCGAACCTCAGCGTTCGATCGCCTCATACCGATGAGCTGGCAATAACTGCCCGGTATTTAAAACTTTCTATTACCAGTGGCGTTAAAGGAATCTGGGAGTGGAACATCTATTGATCTGCACAGAAATGACGAACTTGTAAATAATGAATACACATGAAACAATCAGTCAAACTG
>JAUZOU010000372.1 GCA_030706285.1 Bacteroidota bacterium | reverse complement strand
TAACCGTTGACATCATGAAACACTTACTGCTTACACTCGCTGCATTGACACTGGTTTCTGTCTGCCAATCGAAAACGGTCAATCTGGAACTCAATCTTTCCAAAGGAAAAACATACACCCAGGTCAGTCAGAACAATTTCAACATGCAAATGGAGATCATGGGAAAAACTATTGACTTCAACATGAATGTTGTTTCAAGGTTGACTTTTCATGTACTTGACGTCCAGGATACGGTGTATGATATCGAAGTCCGCTATGATAGTTTGTCCATGAATATAAAACTACCTAATACAACACAAACCTTCAATTCCGGCACCAATGATACGGCAAACATGGCGTCGTCCATGCTACGGTTGCTAAAAAACCGGACATTCAGAATGAGCCTGTCAAAAAGAGGAAAAGTAGTTGATGTCCATTCTCTTGATTCCATTTTCACCAGTCTGAATGATTCAATCAGCGGTTATTCCGAAGAGCAGAAAAGCCAGATGCTCACCCAGGTGGAACACAATTTCGGAAAAGATGAATTTACGACCAATTTTGAATCAGCCATGGGCTTTTTCCCCTATAAGCCAGTCGCCATTGGTGATAAATGGTTCAATAAAAATACCATTAAAACCAATTCATTACCGATCATTACTGAAACCATCTACGAATTGAAAGAGATAACAGATTCGGGCTATCACATTACCGGCGTCTCAACCGTTTCTGCCGACAAAACCGGATCTTTTAGCGGATTGCCGGTAGGCACCAATGTCGACCTGAACATTACAGGGAACATCCTCTCCGATTTCAACGTAGACCTTGCTACAGGATGGATCAATGACTCGAAAGCCACGACTGAAATTCATGCAACAGCCAATATCAAAGGTGGCGAAAATGCCAAGGAAGTCAATTTCACCTTCAATATAACGGGTGAAAGCACCTGCAATGGCAACTAACTACCGCTAAGACATCCGGTGAAGAGCGAGTGGACTTTTCTGTCCACTCGCTCTTCATCAGCTCGTCGGTATGGTAAAATAGAAAGTTGTCCCCTTCCCTTCTTCACTTTCCACCCAAATATTTCCTTGGTGTTTGTCCACGAATTCTTTGCATAAAATCAGTCCCAGTCCTGTACCTTTTTCGTTCTGCGTGCCTTTGGTGGTCATACTTTCGTCGATGCGGAACAATTTATCGATATGGTCCTTAGGAATACCAACTCCATTATCCTGCACACTAACCTGCACTTCATGCTTTTCTTTTTTGGCAGAAATGATCATCTCACCTCCAGGTCTGGTAAACTTTACCGCATTGGATATCAGGTTTCTAAGTACCGTATTGATCATGGCTGCATCGGCAAAGACAACAGCTGTTTCCGGCAAATTCACCGTGATATTGATCGCTTTTTGCTGAGCCGCATTGCCGTTCAACTCAATCGCTTCATTGATGAGCGCAACCATTTCGATATACTCCGGCTTAAATTCCATCCTGCCGGTTTGCGAACGTGACCATTCCAGCAAATTCACCAGCAAATTCATCGCTCTCTGGGTTGCCTCCTGAATAATTCCGGCAAATTTTCCGGCCATCTCATAGTCGTTATTCTCCAATTTTTCAACCAGTAAGTTACAGAAATCAAGGACATTGTTGAAAGGGGATTTCAGATCATGAGCGATGATGGAGAAAAATTTATCCTTAGAAGCCACGGCCTCTCGTAACTTTTCCTGATTGTTCAGTATTTCAGCCTCCATCCGTTTCCGTTCATCAATGTTGCGGCTCACACCGACGAGTTCGAATTCATGGTGTTTGTTGATCCTCAGCCTGGCTGACACTTCGATCCAGCTCAGTCTTCCATCCTTGCAAGGTTGGCGTATCTCCATGATGATGGGATCATTGTCGGATGAATTCGCCGCATATTTTCTGATGCTTTTTTCCAATTGCCGGCTGACAAGCGCTCTCGATTCCGGAGCCAGTGACTCCTGCATACTTTCAGCCATAGCTTCTTCAACAGTCAGCCCTCTTAATTGACGGATAGCAGGACTAATGAACGTATAGCCGTTCCTGGCAAAGTTCCATACCCAAATGACATCCGACGCATTTTCCGTAATCAGCCGGTACATTTCTTCGCTCTGGCTTAATTGCTCCAGTATCTTTTTCTGTTCGGATATATCGTTCATTAAGGTAAAAATAGCCGGCTTACCGTTCCAAACAAGCCTCACGCCGCTAACAGTGACCCAGCAATCCGTACCGTCTTTCCTCAGAATCTTGATTTCGTAGTTCTGCTCTACCCGTTCTCCCATCAGCCGGCGTTGATAATTCTGCAGCACCACGTCTCTATAGTCCGGATGAACCAATTGAAGGAATCCCATTTCCTTCAATTCCTGCTCAGTATAGCCGGAAAATTTCAACATTTTTGGATTGAAATAGTCGATTTTATAATCCTGAGCGATATAGATGCCTTCGTCAGCCACTTCAAACATCAGCCGATGCCGTTCCTCACTTTGACTGAGAGCCTGCATGATCTTTTTCCGTTCGTCAATATCCCTGTCGATGGCGATAAGACGTTCCTTGCTGTCTATGATCGCTTTACTCAAGCTTGATTCCTTCCAAAACATCTGGTTGTTTCTTCGTTTCCCTTCCCATTCGAAAGTAATGGGTGAACCGTCCGAGGCTAGTCTGATGTTTTCGAAAAATAGTGTCCGGGTGTACGTATCATCAAACAAACTGAATGAATCGATGTTCATTGATGCAAATTCATCTTTGGTATAGCCGTACATATCCACCGCAGCCTGGTTCACCTCTATGCAGCGTTCTGTCAACAGGTCAAAGATCAGGATGGCCTCCGTAGTGGAATTGACAATGGTGCGGTATTTGAGTTCGCTAAGTGATAGTTTTTCAGCAGCCAGCTTCCGTTCTTTTTCCGTTTCAATCGCTTCCAATGCATAACTGATATCTTCGGCGACTTCCTGAAGTAGATCAATTTCTTCCTGATTAAAGAAACCGGTCTGATTTGAGAAAAGATTCAGTGTGCCTTCGATTTCATGATACAATTTGAGGGGAAGCGTTATGAATGAACGATAGCCTCGACTAAGAGAATGATCACGATATAACTCCATGATGGGATCTATCTCAATGTCATTGCTGACAACATAACGAAGTTCTTCAATGGCGGTTTTAACAGGGCCTTTGACAAGGAGCCGGTCTTTGGTAATATCAGCCTCAACGGCTGACAGATAGCCGTCATCATGACCGGCCACGGTATATGGCTTTAATTGATGTGTTTGTCTGTCAATCACGCCAAACCAGACCATGCTGAACTTTCCGATATCCACAAAGATCCGGCATGCCTCATCCAGAAGTTTGTCTTTGTCATGACTATGAATAATGGCTTGGTCAATATGGCTGATCACGGCATACAACCGCATGGAACGCTCCAATTTTTCTTCTGATTTTTTGCGCGCGGAAATATCCTGCAAGT
>JAUZOU010000371.1 GCA_030706285.1 Bacteroidota bacterium | reverse complement strand
TTCTCCGAAATATAGTTTGTTGCCGATACGGATCTTTCTGGCAGGATCGACCAACACATCCCACAAACGGAATTCTTCGTTCAGCTCACGAAGCAGAAAAACTTCAATTTGAGCGCCGGTTTTTTCTTTGTTACCGTACAATCTGGCAGGAAATACCCGTGTGTTATTGAAAATGAACACGTCCTGATCATCGAAATAGGAAGGAATTTCATTGAACAATTTGTGTTCAATGTTGCCGGTCTTTCGGTCTATAACCATCAGACGCGCTTCGTCCCTGTTGGGTGAAGGATACTGAGCAATCAGTTCTTCAGGGAGTTTGAATTTAAATTTTGAGAGCTTCATATTTGATGTTTTTTGTTGATAAGTCAGGATTGTTTGCTGTCTGTTATCGCTATGATTCAGAAATCACTTCTGATTTAGGTATGTCTGCCATTTTCTCAGAAAAGTCTTCGATATTCAGGCAATCTTCCAGCCGGACATCACCGATGCGAGTTCGGATAAGGCCTTTCAGGTGCGCCCCACAGCCCAGTGCTTCACCTAAATCTCTTGCCAACGCTCTGATGTAGGTTCCTTTACTGCATACGACACGTATCACGATTTCAGGCAGGTCATACTTCATCAGTTCAATTTCATCGATGACCAACACTTTCGCTTTTAATTCCACCTCTTTGCCTTTACGAGCTATTTCATACGCTCGTTTTCCATCCACTTTACAGGCAGAAAAGGAGGGAGGTACCTGTTCAATCCGACCCGTAAATTGTTTCAGCGTCTGCTCAACCAATTCGCGTGTCACAAAGCTATAATCGAAACGCTTGTCAATGGGTTTTTCCAGGTCGAAAGAAAGCGTGGTAGCCCCCAATTCGAGCGTTGCTATATATTCTTTTGTTTGATATTGGAACTCCTCAATTTTTTTGGTCGCTTTTCCTGTACAAACAATCATAACCCCTGTTGCCAATGGATCGAGTGTACCGGCATGGCCTACCTTGATTTTTTTAACATGCAGTTTCCTGCTAATCAGATACCTGATCTTGGCCACTAGTTGAAATGATGTCCATGTCAGGGGTTTGTTAAAATACAGTATCTCTCCTTCAATAAAATCCATTTTTCCCTTTCAAAGATACACGCACTGTATCTGTTATTACAAAGACAGACCTATGGTCAATGCTCCAACAATGGCGCAATAGACAGCAAACCAAATCAGCTTGCCTTTTTTAACTAAAGACAGCATCCATTTGCAGGCGATGCAACCTGTGATGAAAGCAGCCAGAAAGGCTACGATGAGCGACGTAGCTGGAATCTGTACACTAGTGGAAAAATCGCCTCCTACCAGACCTAAAAAGGCTTCTCCTAAAATCGGGACAATGACCATAAGGAAGGAGAATTTGGCTACTTCTTCTTTTTTGTCACCAAGCATCAAACCTGTTGCAATGGTGGTTCCGGAGCGGGATAAACCAGGCAGAACAGCAACCGCCTGTGACAGGCCGATAATGAAGGCATCCCACCAGGTGATCTTTTCCTTTGGACGCGGTTTGATATAATAGGAAAAAGTCAGCAACAAAGCTGTCAGTATCAACATACAACCAATCAGAACCAGCCCGTTTCCGAACAATTGTTCCACCTTGTCTTTGAAAAAGACACCGACAATCAAGACTGGTATCATGGATATAACGATCTTTAGCAAGTATTGGTTTTCTTCGTTGAATTTAAATTTCAGGAAACCTTTCAGTAGCTGACTGATCTCCGGCCAAAGAACGACCAATGTACTCAGTACCGTAGCCGCATGAACCACCGTATCAAATTTCAGATTATCGGCACCCGTATTGCCGAATAACTGGTTTATGATTTCAAGGTGTCCACTGCTGCTGACCGGCAAATATTCCGTTAATCCTTGAACAATACCCAGGATAAGCGCTTGCAGCCAGTTCATTCTTTATCTTTCTTTTTATACAGAATTCCGAAAATGATGAACAGAAAACCAGCCAGTGAAACCCCGGGACCGAGAATGATGCGTCGAAAGCTGAATATATCAGGATTGTAGGTAGTGTCCTGAGAGGGTGCACCAGTCATCAGGATAAATCCCAGCACGACGATGGCAAAGCCGATCATGATCATGATCAGGTTCTTTTTGTCCAAACCAAATTTGTTGGAAGTTTCTTGTTTTTGCATGTCAAAATCTGTCAGTAGAAGTTTATATATAATATAATTCGTTCGTATCCATTTTCAGGTAGCGGTTAACTGCCAACCATGTAGCTGTTGTCATTATGGCAATGCCGAAAATCAGGATGGAAACAAAGACAATGACCAGCATTTGAGGATCCATGATATGGAGTATACCGGATATTTTTCCATCCAGGTAATACAGCAAACCATACAGATAACACATAGCCAGTATTGAAGCGATGATGCCGCTCCAGAGATTTTCAAGCAGGAAAGGTTTCTGAATGAATCCTTTTCCGGCACCAACCAGTTGCATCGTGCGAATCAGAAAACGTTTTGAATAGATCATCAACCTGACCGTGTTACGGATCATCGAGTAGGAAATGAATGTCAATAAGATAGCTACAATGAGCAAGGCAAAGCTGATTCGTTTAACATTGTCGTTGACCAGATGTACAAGATCCTTCCGGTAAATGACGTCCTGTACATTCTTAAACTGTCGCAGATACAGATCAATCTTGGCTACGCTGTCAGGATTGGCATAATCGGCTTTCAGATAGATTTCAAATGAGGCGAGTGCCGGATTGTAACCCAGCAGATCTTCCGGATTATCTCCCAATTGGGCTACGAGTTCTTTCAGCGCCGTTTCTTTGTCAATATAGTTAACAGAACGAGCCCAGGGTGCCGTTTCAAGTTTTTTCTCAAACATTCTGGCATCAGGCAATTGCAAGTCGTCATTGACTACCACTGAAAGACACATGTTCTCTCTGACGTAGACAGACAAATCTTTTGCCAGGAAACCAAGTGTTAGCATAACACCTAACAAAAGCAATACCAAGCTTATGGTAAGTGTAGAAGTGAAGCGTGAATTGAAAACTCTTGCGGTGCTGATTGACTTATGCTTGCTCATCTTGTTTGTGAAAGACTAACGGACAGCTCATAATGCCCCCAAATTTGCCGCAAAAGTGCAAAAAATATCCGGATTTCCCGAATTTTATGTCAATTATTAACAGTTATTTTCCGACAAGTTCTCCCAACAATGTTGCAGAGGTACTTCCGGTAATTCTAACCTGGACCAGTTCTCCGATTCGCGTGTTTCCTTTTGGGAAAACAACCATCTTGTTTTGCTGGATTCTGCCTGACAGTTGGTCACGGGAGCGTTTGGAAAATCCTTCTACCAAGACTTCAAACACGTGGCCAACATCCTTGGCATTGCTTTCGGCTGATAGGGTGTTTTGCAGGGCAATGAGTTCATTCAACCTGGCAATCTTTGTTTTTTCAGGAACCGTATCCGGCAG
>JAUZOU010000370.1 GCA_030706285.1 Bacteroidota bacterium | reverse complement strand
TGTTAGGCTTGTTATAGAACCGGCCGCTTCAATTCTTCCGTCAACCTTGACGTTTTTGGCACCATTCAGGTTAATTAGAGGCGCATTTAGTGAACCTTCGACGGTCACACTATCCTTTGCCGGATAGATGAGCACTCTTGAATAGGTAGCGCCTGAACCGTTGGCATTTAAAGCAGCCGTTCCGGTTTCATAGGTGCTTTTACAAATTTTTATCGTCAGATTGCCCGTCCAGGTTCCGTCGTTAATTTTATCAAACGCCTCTTTCAGTGTCGTATAGGCAGCAAGCATGGCAGCGCCATTATACACTTCAACACAAAGATTATATTCCCAGGCTCCGATGGTCGGTGCCGAAACAGTTCTGGTGTTGCCTCCAAAATCGACCAGAATACCGGTGCCTGAAACACCATCCAGCAAACCGCCGACTTTGTAATCAAGTGCAGAAGAACCTCCGGCATTCAACAGGCCCGGCGTCTTGTTCAAACTTTGGGCATCCTGGCCAGTAACGCCAGCCCAGTTGCTAAGCGTCGTCCGGTCGGTCGTATTCATACACCCAAGCACGCCATATGTTCCCGTTGTGTAATAGTCATTGCCGTTTATACTTAGGTTGGTAACGCCAGACAGTCGTATGGCATAATGCTTACTGGAAGAATTTCCCGACGAACGTTCATTAAAGAAAATGTTATTTCTGATATCTGAAACGCCTACATTATTCAATTTATAATAGGCATACGAAAGTGCTTTGTAGGACGTTCCGCTTACTGTTCCTGACAGGTAAACCGTATTATGAAAAATGGAATTGGTATAGCCATTTACCCCAGTTTCATAAATCCCATATACCTGATAATAGTCCAGCGAATTGCTTCCGATATTCAACACATTGTTTGCACACGTAGCAGCACCATTGTTCAGGTATATACCGGCAATCATATTTGCCGTGGAAGTCGTTGCAGCAGACTTCAAATTTGAAATATAATTCTGTAGCATGGAACCGGTCTCTGATCCAAGTTTATAGATACCGATCACTTTATTGCCTGAAGTACTGTAGGTGGAACCATTTAAAAAATTGGTCAGTGTATTTCCTTTTATTAAGACTGATCCTGATCCGTTTGTACCAATCGCGGCAAGGACCTGGGCATCACCGGTAGCCGTACTGGTCGTCTGGATGCTGCCGGCCGTCGAGGTACTACCGATAATATTGGAACTGATGGTTACTGTCCCCGAACTAGTACTATAAATGCCATAGAAACTGTGAGCATTTGCTGTCGAGCTATTGGTGAGGGACAAAGCTCCAATATGATTGTTGGAAATCCGCATAGTCCCGGAGCCTGCCAATAGCATACCATAGGAAACAGCTCCGGTGGCTGAAGTCGTTATAGTTACCGCTCCGGTACCTGCTACAGAGCCAAGCGTATTGGCTGACACCGTTCCAACATTAACAGAACCTCCTGCCACATAAATACCGGTGAAAGGCGTCGTCGCAGCACTGGAACAAACCAGATTCGTAATCATATTTCCTTGAACAGAAGATGATGCCTCTGTCCCGACATTTAGATAAACCGGGTAAAAAACAGAAGCCGTCGAAGTCGATCCGACTGTCATAGCGGAGCCAAGACACTGAACCATCCTGCCGCCAATGTAATTTCCGGTAATCGTATGTCCGGAGCCGGCCGAATTGTCAATGTAAATAGCAGCATAAGTAAATGCGCCGGAAGGGACAAAGGCTGTCGTATCATAAAAGCTATTTCCGGTAATCGTCCATGCAGAGGTTCCAGGCCCAAGATGAATACTATATGCAGCCGAACCCGTTGACCAGTTGTTAATGATCGAGTTTTCCGAAATGACGTTGCCACTGTTGTCATTGCCCGTTGTGCCTGAAGAATAAATTGCGTTGACAGGTCTGTCAGTCAAAGAGACGCCGGTAATCACACATTTGTTGATTGTATTTCCGTCATTACCGGAGCCTGACGATGCTGTTGAAAAACTGACAACACCAGACGTCAAACCGGTTCCAGCACCACGAAGAATACAATAGTTCAAACTATTGTGTTGAGCCGATCCGACAAACTGAATTGTTCCTGCAGAAGCTTCAGTACTGAGATTGGAGATGGTCATATTGGCCGTCGCTCCTGTCGTATCAACCCGGCCATCAAATTTAACCTTATCCGCTCCATTCAACTGGACAACAGGGCTGTTCAGATTACCCCTAACGATCACATCGGTCCTGGTTGGATAAATAGTCAAACTATTGTAGCCGGACGTTCCACCGTCGCTGCTGGTTCCACTGGCATTTAACAGAGCCGTCGAAGTTTCCTGAGTACTACCTTTCAATTTGATGACAAGATCTTCTTTCCATGTCCCTTTATTAATGGCATCGAAGGCATCTTTCAGCGTAAAATAGGAATACCGGTAGATAGAACCGTTGTATACGTCAACCGGAAAGCACTCCCAAGCCCCCATCGTCGGGCTGCCTGTACTTCTGGTAAAGCCGCCGAAATCGGTCGTGATACCCAAACCTGGCACACCATCCAATCCGATGCCTGTTTTGTAATCTGCCGGTAGTATGCCATCCATTTTCACAAACTGCGGATTCAGAATCAAACTGTGGCTGTCCTGATTCTGAGAAGCAGCCCACTGAGCGAGTGTGACATACTTAGCTGAGTTGGTTTCAACAAAATACGTTCCGGACCATCCGTAATCATTGTAATCGATCACGATATTTGGCGTTACATAAAAGAAAAGTGCATCATTCGAACCACCACCAGACCGGGTATTGTAAAATATATTATTCTTTATTGTACGTGTTTGGGGCGTTCCGCCGGTCTTATCACGAAAGGCAAAAGAGGACATACTGCTGCCATCTGCTACCGTACCGCCTAAATGCACGGTATTGTGGTAAATATTCATGGCTTTGACACTGTTCTTTATGATGCCAAAAATGCTACAACCCGTTGTCACACTGTCCCCTATAAAAACAATATTGTTGTACACAGTCGTCGTGCCGGTGAAAGAGGTGGCATCATTATAAAAGGAGAGGCCGTGCAGATAGCAGGTCGTACTGGTTGACGCCATCTTGTACCCATAAATGAAATTACCGGCGACCGTATCATTGCCGCTTAGCGTGTTTTCGTGAAAGATACCATAAAATTCAACGGACCCAGTCGCATTACTGGCCAAATTATAAACCGTATTGCCAATGATTTTCTGGGCACCATCCGTGCTTTTCTGGAAAATCCCAATCATTGAAGCCCCTTCATAATTCTTGGCGTTTGCCGAACCTCCGCTTGTCAAATGATGCACCGTATTGTTTTGAATGAGGTTACTGCCGGCATCCGTGCAAATTCCGTACATTTTGGAGCTCTGACTTGTTTCAGTGGTTCCATTGGTCAGATTGGATACACTATTGCTTGAAACAGTTGTCGCACTTGCATTATGAGAATAAATACCATATAAATATTGAGAATA